>NZ_DASSVG010000415.1:0-8700 GCF_035706265.1 Ramlibacter sp.
CTTCTTCGCCCGCGACCTGGAGCCCTTCCTGATCTCGCATGGCGCGGAGATCAGCGCCGTGCCGATCCAGCAAGGCAGCGGCTGGGCGACCCTGCTGTACGGCTTCGGCCCCGCGATCCTGCTGATCGCCTTCTACGTCTGGCTGTACCGGCGCGCGCAGTCGCAGGGCGGCGGCGGCATGGGCATGGGCGGCATCTTCGGCATGGGCCGCAGCCGCGCCAAGCGCTACGACGCCGATGCCGAGAACCGCGTCACCTTCAACGACGTGGCCGGCATCGACGAGGCCGAGAACGAACTGGTGGAGATCGTCGACTTCCTCAAGGCGCCGGAGAAGTACACCCGCCTCGGCGGCACCGCGCCCAAGGGCGTGCTGCTGATCGGCGCGCCCGGCACCGGCAAGACGCTGCTGGCCAAGGCGGTGGCGGGCGAAGCGGGCGTGCCCTTCTTCTCCATGAGCGCCTCCGAGTTCGTGGAGATGATCGTCGGCGTCGGCGCGGCGCGCGTGCGCGACCTGTTCAAGCAGGCGCGCGAGAACGCCCCGGCCATCATCTTCATCGACGAGATCGACGCGATCGGCCGCGCCCGCGGGCAGGTGGCGATCGGCGGCGCCAGCGAGCAGGAGCACACGCTGCAGCAGATCCTCACCGAGATGGACGGCTTCACCGGCCGCGAAGGCATCATCGTGCTGGCCGCCACCAACCAGCCCGACGTGCTGGACCGCGCGCTGCTGCGGCCCGGCCGCTTCGACCGGCGCGTGGTGGTGAACCTGCCGGACAAGGCGGGCCGCCAGGCCATCCTGGGCGTGCACGTGCGCAAGGTGCCGCTCGATGGCGACGTGAGCCTGGAGGAACTGGCGCAGGCCACGCCGGGCTTTTCCGGCGCCGACCTGAAGAACCTGGTGAACGAGGCGGCGCTGCTGGCCGCGCGCCGCAACGAGGCCTCGGTGCGGCACAAGGACTTCCTCGATTCGCTGGAGAAGATCGTGCTCGGCCCCGAGCGCCCGCTGCTGCTGGGCCCGGACGACCGCGAGCGCATCGCCTACCACGAGAGCGGCCACGCGCTGCTGGGCCTGCTGGTGCCCGGCGCCGACCCGGTGCACCGCGTGAGCATCGTGCCGCGCGGCCAGGCGCTGGGCGTGACCTACCAGCGGCCGCAGACCGACCGCTACAACTACCCCGAGGACTACCTGCGCGCCCGCATCATCGGCATGCTGGGCGGCCGCGCCGCGGAGGAGGTGGTGTACGGCACGCGCACCACGGGCGCGGAGAACGACATCGAGCAGGCCACCGGCATGGCCCGCAACATGGTCACGCGCTGGGGCATGAGCGACGCCGTGGGCATGGTGCAGCTGGCCCCCGCGCAGAACCAGTATCTCGGCACCGGCGGCGCCTTCATGGGCGAGAAGCCCTTCAGCGACCGGACCGCCAGCCTGGTCGACGCCGAGGTGCAGCGCATCATCAACGAGTGCCACGGCGAGGCCAAGCGCCTGCTGCACCAGAACCGGCGCGCGCTCGACGCGCTGGTGCAGGCGCTGCTGCAGAAGGAAACGCTCTCGGAGCAGGAGATCCTCGATGCGACCGGGCTGGCGCGCGCGCCCGACCTGGAGACCCGCCCGCTCAAGGCATGATCGCCGCATGCGCATCCACGACGCCCCGGCCACCGCGGCCGCCCTGCCCTACGCGCGCCTCGTGCCCGCACTCGAGGCCATGTTCGCGCGCGGCTGCGAGGTGCCGCCTCGGCATGTGCACGAAGTCAAATTGGGGTCAGATTCCAATTTCTCCTTCACCTCGCTGATCATGCCGGCCTGGGTGCCGGGGCGCTACTACGGCGTGAAGACGATCAACATCGCGCCGGGCAACGCGCAGCGCGGGCTGCCGGGACTGCACGCGACCTACCTGCTGTACGACGGCGCCACCGGCGTGCCGCTGGCATTGATCGACGGCGACGTGATCACGGCGCGGCGCACGGCCGCTGCCTCCGCGCTGGCAGCCCGCTGGCTGGCCCGCGCGGACGCACGCCGGCTGCTGGTGGTGGGCGCCGGCCGCATCGCGCGCGAACTGCCCGCGGCCTATCGGGCGGTGCGTGCCATCGACGAAGTTTGTGTCTGGGCGCGTTCGCAGGAGAGCGCGCAGGCACTGGCGGACACCTGGAGCGACCAGGGTTTCGCCGCCCGCGCCGTCACCGACCTCGCCGGGGCCTGCGCCGAAGCGGACATCGTGAGCTGCGCGACGCTCGCCACCGAGCCGGTGGTGCACGGCACCTGGCTGCGCCCCGGCACACACCTGGACCTGATCGGCAGCTTCACGCCGGCGATGCGCGAGGCGGACGACGCCTGCTTCGCCGGCGCCGCGCTCTACGTCGACACCGAAGAGGCGCTGAGGAAAAGCGGCGAACTGCTCGGCCCCATGGCGCGCGGCGTCTTCGCGCCCGGCGACGTGTGCGCCACGCTGGCGATGCTCGCGCGCGGGGAGGCGGTCGGGCGCGCCGACGCCGACCAGCGCACGGTCTTCAAGTCCGTCGGCACGGCGCTGGAAGACCTGGCGGCTGCCATCCTCGTCCACGAAGGCGCGCCGGCTCCTGCAGAGCCACGCCCTTAAGCAGGATTCCTTAACCCCTTGCACGTGCCGGCCGGCTTTCCCCGCCGGGAAGGCGGCCGTGGCCTACCGCCGCCCGCCGCCCGGGCTCCTAACTTGGTCGCATGGCACGGCACCGAGACTCAGCAAGAAAGCCCGCCGAGGACGACTGGCAAGGCGACGCCTGGCCCTACACCATCCCCGCCCCCGAAGCGCTCGAAGGCGGCGATTCGCTGTGGGCCGAGTGGGAGGAAGCCTCGCGCCGGATGGACCTGGCCTTCGCGCCGACCCAGCCGTCGCAGGCCGTTCCGCTCTCCGGCAAAGCGCCCGAGCCCGCGCCCGCCGAACACCACCCGCTGAGCGCCGACGCGCTGATGGTGCGGGCGCGCCGCAACAACCGCGTCTGCCCCCTGCCGGCGAAGTGGCTGCAGCTCTACGACGCGCTCGACGGCGAACGCTACGCGGACCTGCCGCCGCCGCCCGTGCAGCCCTGGATGTGGCGGAAGCTCTCGTCGCTGCAGAAGCGCCTGCGCTTTCGCGAACACGTGGAATGGGCCGAGCGGCACGGCCGCCTGGAGCAGCTGGCCCGCTTCATGGACCGGCTCGCCGAGGACGACTGGCTGCACATGGGCGAGGCCTGAAAACGCGTGCCGGAAGCTCGGGGCGGGTCATGTGACCGCGCGTTACTGCGTGCGCGTTTTTGCCAAGGCAGGCGCGCAATCCATTGCAGCTCTTACAGATGACCTACGTACTGCCGAGGGTACGCTTTACGAATGGCCCGCCAGCGCGATGCGAGGACGAAGAGCGGTACCCTGGAGCCCGAAAACTGGGTCTCCCGGCTGCCCGTGCCCGAAGCGCACGAAGGCGGCGATTCGGCCTGGGATCTCTGGCATGAGGCCTCCAAGCGCCTCGACCTCGCCTTCGCTCCGACGGAGCCTTCCAGCGTGGTGCCGGTGACCACGGAGGGCGGCTGCGCGGAAGAACTCGTCGGCCCGGAGCGCCCGCATCTCCTGAGCGTGCACACCCTGATGGTGCTCGCGCGGCGCAACAACCGCGTCTGCCCGCTGCCCGCGCAGTGGGCCGAGCTGTACCGGCTGCTCGGAGGCGATGGCCAGCCGGAGCTGCAGGCGCCGCCGCTCCAGCCCTGGCTGTGGACGCGCCTGTCGGGCCTGCAGAAGCGGCTTCGCTTCCGCGAGCACGTGGAGTGGGCCGAGCGCCACGGCCGCCTGGAGCTGATGGCGCGCTTCATGGGCGGCCTGGAGGAAGGCGACTGGGTGCACATGGGCGAGGAGTCATAGGCGGGCGAAAACGCTGGGCTTCGGCGCGCTTCGCGCGCGCTCAGCACCAGCCTACGAAAACCGGCGCCACGTGACTTGGTAGGCTGGCGCTGAGCGGCGAAGCCCGAAGCCCAGCGATGCGCGAAGGGCTACCGCCCGATCCAGACCGCCAACCCCTGCGCATTCAACTCCACATCCGGCTCCACCAGCGCCAGGATCTCCGCATCGCCCAGGCCCACCCCGCGCGCCTTCGCCTCGCGCAAATAGATCTCCCGCAACCCCTCGCGCAGCCGCTGCTCGAAATCCCCCGCCTCGCGCAACTCCTGCGCCAAGGCCGCCATCGCATCGCTTTGCCGCACCACCATGTCGGCCTGCGCCTCCACCTCCGCCACCGCGCCGTAGTGCGTGACGTACGCCAGCGCCGGGCGCAGCGCCAGCAGGCGCGCCACCGATTCGCGCAAGGCTGCCGGGTCGTACTGCACCGGCGAACTCGAAGGCAGCGCATAGTGCCAGCGCCCGTTGTGGAACTCGCGGTACGAAACGCCCAGCGTGTCGCCGGTGAAGCAGCCGCGGCTGGCCTCGTCCCACAGGCACAGGTGATGCCGCGCGTGACCCGGCGTGTCGATCACGCGCAAGGGCCGTCCCGCGAGCTGCACCACCATGCCCTCTTCCGCCGGCACCACGCGATCGGCCGCCACCGGTACCAGCTCGCCGTAGTCGCGCCGCACGACCTCGTCGCCGTACACCGCGCGCACGCCCGCCATCAGCTGCGAGGGATCGACCATGTGCCGCGCGCCGCGCGCGTGCACCAGCAGGCGTGCCCGCGGCAGCTGCTGCATCAGCAGCCCCGCCCCGCCCGCATGATCGAGATGGATGTGCGTCGGGATCACCCACTCGACATCCGCCGGCTCCAGCCCCTGCGCGGCCAGCGCCGCCAGGATGCGCGGCACGGCCGCATTCGTGCCGGTGTCGACCACCGCGGCGCGGCCCTCCTGCACCACCAGGTAGGCGGCATCGAACTGCGCCCGCACGAAACCGGTGTCGACGACCGTGATGCCGTGGTCCAGGCGCTCGTCGCGCAGCGCGGCCGTCATGCGGAGGGATCCCGCTCGGGCCCCGCGACCACGCCCGCGTCGTGCAGGCGCCCGATGGCGCCGGAATCCAGCCCCAGCACTTCGTGCAGCACTTCGTCGGTGTGGGTGCCGAGCAGCGGCGCGGGCGCGGTGGGTTCGCGCTCCAGGCCCGCGGCACGCACCGCCGCGCCGGCGGCCAGGTGCGTGCCGATGCCCGGCGTCGCGATGCGCTCGAATACCGGGTTGGCGGCGCTCACGCGCGCATCGTGCGCCAGCAAGCCGGTCGGCAGGTCGTAGCGGCCCCAGCACGCCTTGTTCGCTTCCAGCGCCGCCTCCGCCTGCTCGCGCGTGCGCGCGGCGAACCAGGGCTCCACCAGCGCCGCGATCTCCTCGCGCGCCTCGAAGCGCTGTGCCTCGTCGGCGAAGTCCAGGCCCAGCCGGCGCTCGAGCGCCGCGATCGGCTCCGCGATGCCGCAGGTGGCCACCAGCGCCTTCCACTGGTTGATCGAGATCGCCGCCACCATGATGCGCGCGCCGTCCGCGGTGCCGAAGTCGCGGCCGAAGGCGCCATAGAGGTGGTTGCCGAGCGAAGGCCGGTCCTGCTGCAGCAGTTCCGCCTCCGCCAGCACGCCCAGGTGCGACAACGTGGTGAAGGCGACGTCCGAGAGCGCCAGCTTCAGCTCGGCCCCGCGGCCGATGCGCGCGCGGGCATGCAGCGCGCTCGCGATCGCCAGCGCCGCCTGGTAGGCACAGGCGATGTCCCACGCGGGCAGCACCTGGTTCACCGGCTGCTGCAGCGAGCCGCCGCCCGTGATCGCCGGATAGCCGGTGGCGCAGTGCACGGTGTAGTCCAGCGCCGTGGAGCCGTCGGCATTGCCCTGGATCGTGCAGGTGATCACGTCGGCGCGCTTCGCCGCCAGCACCTCGTGGGCGAGCCACGGCGTGCCGATGTTGGTGAGCAGCACGCCCGCGTCGGGCCCCGGCGCGGTGGCCAGCTGCTGCACCAGCTCGCGCCCGTCGGGGCGACGCAGGTCGATCGCGATCGAGCGCTTGCCCTTGTTCAAGGCCGTCCAGTAGAGACTGCGGCCGCGCCCTTGCGGATGCGGCATGCGCGGCATGCGCCCGTAGTCGATGCCGCCGCCGATCATGTCCACGCGGATCACGTCCGCCCCGTGCTGCGCCAGCGCGAGGCCGGCCAGCGGCGCCGCGATGAAGGCGGAGCTTTCGACGACCCGCAGGCCGGAGAGGAAGGGGTAGGTCATGCCCGCGATCATGCCGGATCGCAGAAGCGATTATTCGTAAGCCGTCATCTGCAGCGCCGGCGCCGGCTGGTCCGGCCCAGAGGGGGTTTGTCCGTCTCCTCCATGTCCCCCGGCGCGGATGAGAACCGTTGCCCGTGTTGTCGCCGCGCCCGCGCCTCCTCCTTTACTTCCGGAGCCGGACAAACCCCCTCCGGGCCTGCAGCGCGCGATGAACACGCCCCGGCAATCCGGGCCCACCGCACGCACGGCGCAGCGCTGCGTCACGGTTCGTGGAGGACCGATCGCCCGCCATCCCACACTGCAGGCGCAGGACGGGTTTGTCCGACTCCGGAAGTAAAGGGGGAGGCGCGGGCGCGGCGACATCCCGGGGCTGAGCACTCATCCGCGCCGGAGGACATGGAGGAGGCGGACAAACCCGTCCTGTGCCGGACCCAGGGGAACGAGACGCAGCGCGGCACAGACGGCGCGATAGACCGTCCCGCGCATGGAACACGGACGCGGAACGTCAGCCGAACCGCCCCCCCGTCACGTGCAGCACTTCGCCCGAAATGAACCCCGCACGCTCCGACGCCAGGAAAGCCACCGCATCGGCGATATCGGACGGCCGCCCGACGCGCTTGACGGGTTGCATCTGGATCGCGCGTTCCTTGATGGTCTCGTAGGTGGCCAGGGCCTGCACCATCTCGGTTTCGATGAAGCCGGGCGCCACGCAGTTGACGGTGACGCCGTAGCGCCCCTCCTCGATCGCCAGCGCCTTGGCCATGCCGATCAGGCCCGCCTTGGCCGCCGAGTAGTTGGCCTGGGTCGGGTTGCCGAAATGCGCGCGCGAGCTGATGTTGATCACGCGTCCCCAGCCCTGCTCGATCAAGCGCGGCATCACGGCCTTGGTGACGAGGAAGGCGCCCTTGAGCATCACGCCCATCACCAGGTCCCAGTCTTCCTCGCTCATCTTCACCAGGTACTTGTCGCGCGGGAAGCCGGCGTTGTTCACGAGCACGTGCACGCCGCCGAAGCGCGCCACCGTCTCGTCCACCAGCCGCTGCACTTCGGCCGCGCGCGTGATGTCGGCCACGATGCAGTGCGCCTGCAGGCCTTCCTCGCGCAGCGCCGCGGCCGTGGCTTCGGCGCGCTCGGCCTGGATGTCGTTGACGACCACCCGCGCGCCCTCCAGCGCCAGCCGGCGCGCGGTGGCGGCGCCGATGCCGCGCGCCGAGCCGGTGACGATCGCCACCTTGTCCTTCAGTTCCAGGTCCATGCTTGCTTCCCCTCGTCTCGATGTCGCTAGCGCGGGCAGCCGCGCGCCAGTTCGCGCGTGAGCTCCGCCGCCGGGATCGCCTTGCAGCCGCTCGCGTTCTGGCCCGCCCACAAGGGCGAGAAGTCGCTGCGGCCCAGGCTCTCCGCCTTGGCGCGCAGCACGCCCATCGCCGGAGCCGCCTGCGGGAAGGCCGGCGCGGCTTCGCTGATCGGGCCCAGCTCGCGCACGATGCGGTTGACGATGCCGCGCGCCGGCCGGCCGGTGAACACGTTCGTGAACGCCGTCGTGCGCACGGCTTCGCTCTGCAGCGCCGCACGGTGCAGCGCGGTAGTGGTCGCCTCGGGGCACAGCAGATAGCTCGTGCCGACCTGCACGCCGGCCGCGCCCATCGCGAAGGCGGCTGCCACGCTCTGCGCGTCGGCGATACCGCCGGCCGCGATCACGGGCACCTTCACGGCATCGACCACCTGGCGCACCAGGGCCAGCGTGCCGATCTGCGTGTGGAGGTCCTGCGACAGGAACATGCCGCGATGGCCGCCGGCTTCGGCGCCCTGCGCGATCACCGCATCGACACCGCGCGCCTCGAGCCAGAGGGCCTCTTCCACCGTGGTGGCGGAGGACAGCACCTTGGCGCCCCAGGAACGCACCCGCTCCAGCAGTTCGGGAGCCGGCAGGCCGAAATGGAAGCTCACCACGCGCGGGCGGAACTCGGCGAGCAGTTCGGCGGCCTCGGCGTTGAAGGGCAGGCGGCCGGGGCCGGTGGGGATGGTCGCGGGGTCGGCGCCGAGTTCGGCGAAGTAGGGGGCGAGGCGCTCGCGCCAGGCGGCGTCACGGGCCGGGTCGGGCTGCGGCGGGGTGTGGCAGAAAAAGTTGACGTTGAAGGGGCGGTCGGTCTGCGCGCGCAGCGTGGAGAGTTCCTTGCGCAGGGCGTCGGGGGCGAGCATGGCGCAGGGGAGTGCGCCGAGGCCGCCGGCGTTGGAGACGGCGATGGCGAGGGCGCTGCCTTGCACGCCGGCCATGGGGGCCTGGAGGATCGGGAGGGAGATGCCGAGGAGATTGGAGAGGGTCATCGGGGGATCGTGCAATACGAGGCCTGAGCCTGTAAAGCGAAGGGAGAAGAACTAGACGGCGGTGCGCTTCTTTCGCGCCGTTGTGCTGGGCTTCGGCTTCGCTCTCAGCGCCAGCCTACCGGATCGCTTCGCGCCAGCGTTGTTCACTGCGTGAGGAGTCGCAACTGGCTCCAGCATGAGACGCAGCCCG
>NZ_DASSVG010000416.1:0-12568 GCF_035706265.1 Ramlibacter sp.
CACCACGATCACCACCGAGATGGAGATCGCCGCGGTGCACGCGATGGCGGAACTGGCGCAGGCGGAGCAGAGCGAAGTGGTCGCGGCGGCCTATGCCGGCGAGCAGCTGAAGTTCGGCCCCGAGTACCTGATCCCGAAGCCGTTCGATCCGCGGCTGATGATGAAGATCGCGCCGGCCGTGGCCCAGGCCGCCGCCGACAGCGGCGTGGCACTGCGCCCGATCACCGACCTCGACGCCTACCGCGAGAAGCTCCAGACCTTCGTGTATGCCTCCGGCACCACGATGAAGCCGATCTTCGCGCTGGCCCGCTCGGCGCCGAAGAAGCGCGTCTGCTTCGCCGAGGGCGAGGAGGAGCGCGTGCTGCGCGCCTGCCAGATCATCGCCGACGAGCACGTGGCGCGCCCCACGCTGATCGGCCGGCCGAAGATCATCGCCCAGCGGGTCGAGAAGTTCGGCCTGCGCCTGCAGGAGGGCCGCGACTACGACGTGGTCAACACCGACTACGACGAGCGCTACCGCGACTTCTGGCAGAGCTACCACCGCATGACCGAGCGCAAGGGCATCACCGCGCAGGTCGCCAAGATCGAGATGCGCCGGCGCCTGACGCTGATCGGCTCGATGATGCTGCAGAAGGACCACGTCGACGGCCTGATCTGCGGCACCTGGGGCACGCCGGACCTGCACCTGCGCTACATCGACCAGGTGATCGGCAAGCGCCCGGGCGTCAAGACCTACGCCGCCATGAACGGCCTGATGCTGCCCAACCGGCAGATCTTCCTGGTCGACACGCACGTCAACTACGACCCCAGCGCCGAGCAGCTGGCCGAGATCACGCAGATGGCGGCCGAGGAGATGCTGCGCTTCGGGCTCAAGCCCAAGGTCGCGCTGCTGTCGCACTCCAACTTCGGCAGTTCCAACCAGCCCAGCGCGGTGAAGATGCGCCAGACGCTGGAGCTGCTGCGCGAGCAGGCGCCCTGGCTGGAAGTGGATGGCGAAATGCATGGCGACATCGCCCTCGACCCCCACGGCCGCAAGCAGCTGATGCCGCACAGCACCCTGTCGGGTGAGGCCAACCTGTTGGTCCTGCCCAACATCGATGCCGCCAACATTTCCTACAACCTGCTGAAGACGGCGGCCGGCGGCAACATCGCCATCGGCCCGGTGCTGCTCGGCGCTGCCAAACCGGTGCACATCCTGACGGCCAGCACCACCGTGCGCCGCATCGTCAACATGGCGGCCCTCACGGTGGCCGATGCCAACGCGGCGCGCTAAGGCGCCGCCCGACAGCTGGCGCTAACTTTACAGTGGGCGCCCGGCCCCCGAAAGCCCTTCGACGCTGCCCAAATTTTGGGCAGCGTCTTGCTTTTGGGGAGGACATGAGTCACACTACCGGGCTTGAAGTTCCGGGTTAACCCGGATGAAATGAAGTTCCGGTACCTGGAAGTACCGGGTGGCGTTCCTTGAAGACTTCTCCTGCAGGCCGTCCGTTCCTGGCCCGATTCGCGACAGCAAGGCTGGCATTCGCCAGCGGCTTGATCGCCGTCGCGATCACCGGGTTGCCCCAGGCGCAGGCCTGGAGCTGGCAGGACGGCAGTGCCCCGGCAACCGCGGCGACGGTGCATGTCACCCAGCTGCCTCGCCAGGGTCGGGAGACGTACGAACTGATCCGCCAGGGCGGACCGTTCCCCTACGACAAGGATGGCGCGGTGTTCGGCAACCGGGAGCGGCTGCTTCCGGCCGAGAAGCGCGGGTACTACCGCGAATACACCGTGGCGACGCCGGGCTCGCGCGACCGGGGTGCCCGGCGCATCGTGTGCGGAGGCCCGCCCCGGGAGCCGCACGCTTGTTATTACACCGCCGATCATTACGCGAGCTTCCGCCGCATCGTGGAAGGCGCCAAGTGAAGCGGGACGACGACATCGTGACTACAGAGAAAGAAACGGAGATGGACAAGCCACTTCGTGTTGATATTTCCGAAACCCCACTGAAGGGTGTGCGCAGCAACATCGTGCAGTCGATCCGCGCCTTCCGCGTGCAGGACCTGCAGGAGACGGCCAGCGCGCTGGGCCATCACTTCCTGTATGCGAACCTGGCCACCGCCCAGAGCAAGCAGGACGTGCTGGACATGATCGCCCAGCAGTTCACGTTCCCGGCGCACTTCGGCAAGAACTTCGATGCGCTGTACGACGTCATGACGGATCCGCTGCACAAGTCCGGTCCGCAGCCCGGCTTCATCGTCGTGCTGGAGCACATCCCCGCCAACGGCAAGTTCGACAAGGAAGCGCGCGAGCAGCTGCTCGACATCTTCCGCGACACGGCCGACTACTGGGCCGACCGCAAGGTGCCCTTCCGCTGCTTCTATTCCTTCTCCGTGGCGCGTTCGGCCCAGGGCCAGGCCGCCAACGAGGCGCAGGGCGAGGTGGTGACGCCGCCCGTGGCGGACGGCGGCGAGAAGATGCCCACCGACAAGATCCTCGACGTGTCGCCGCTGGCGCTGCGCATGAGCAGCCCGTTCAACGCGGGCTACTGGCTGGCCGCGGCGTAAGCGGCCTCCGCACTGAATATAAACCGGGCTTCGTGCCCGGTTTTTTTCTTCACCGGCCGGCCACCTCGTCGGCTGGGGCGGCGCCAGCCGCCGAAGGTGAGCCGCGCGAACCCCAGCGTGTTCCCGCGCTCACCACCCCGCCTGGTCCCGGCTCACCGCCACCGCGAGCTCCAGGTACTCCGCCACCGGCACTTCCTCCGCCCGCCGCTGCAGGCCGAAGCGGCCGCCGTAGCCCTTCTGCTCCAGCCACTTGCCCAGGGTGTGCCGCAGCAGCTTGCGCCGCTGCGAGAAGGCCACCTGCACCATCTCCGACAGCAGGCCCTCGTCCACCACCACCGGCTGCTCGTAGGGCACCATGCGCACCACGGCGCTGTCCACCTTCGGCGGCGGATCGAAGGCCTCGGGCGGCACGAACAGCACGTTCTCCATCGCATAGCGCCACTGCAGCATCACCGACAGCCGTCCGTAATCCGCCGTCGCCGGCGCGGCGACCATGCGGTCGACCACTTCCTTCTGCAGCATGAAGTGCTGGTCGGCCACGCGGTCGACGAACTGCAGCAGGTGGAACAGGATGGGGCTGGAGATGTTGTAGGGGAGGTTGCCCACCACCCGCAGCCTGGCCGCGCCCTGTTCGTCGGCCAGCGCGCGGAAGTCCACCTTCAGCACGTCGGCCTCCACCACCCGCAGGTGCGCGTGCTGGCGCAGCCGCGCGGCGAGGTCACGATCGAGTTCCACCACCGTCAGCGCGCCGAGGCGCTCCACCAGCGGCTGCGTGAGCGCGGCCAGGCCGGGGCCGATCTCCACCATCGCCTGGCCGGGCCGCGGATCGATCTCGCGCACGATCGCATCGATCACGCTGCCCTCGGCCAGGAAGTGCTGGCCGAAGCGCTTGCGGGCGACGTGTTTCATCGGAGGGTTGAGCGTTGAGCGTTGAGCGTTGGGCGTGCGAACAGGTGAATGCGCGGGGAGCTTCTCGCTGAACGCTAAACGCTGAACGCCGAACCTCACTGCGGCGGCTCGCGGTACTCCACGTACGCCCGCCCGCGCACTTCCTGCGCCCACCGCACGTAGGCCTCGTCGAGCTTGCGTTCGCGCACCAGGTTGCGCACCACCTCGCGCTGCTCGCGCGGGCTGAGCTTGGCTTCGCGCCGTTCCAGCAGCTGGATCAGGTGGACGCCGAAGCGGGTGACCACCGGGTCGGCGATCTGGCCGGGGGCGAGCGCATTGAGCACTTCCTCGAATTCGGGCACGAACATGCCGGGGCTCGACCAGCCCAGGTCGCCGCCGCTGCGCGCGCTGGCGTCCTGCGAGTTCTCGCGCGCGAGCTGGGCGAAGTCGGCCTGGCCGGCATCGATGCGGCGCTTGAAGTCGGCCAGCTTCTGGCGCGCCGCGGCTTCCGGGAGCTGCGCCGTCGGGCGCAGCAGGATGTGCCGCGCATGGCTTTGCGTGACGGTCGCTCCGGCCATGCCGAGGCGCCGCTTCTCCAGCACCTTGACGATGTGGAAGCCGGCCGCCGAGCGGATCACGTCGGTCACGCCGCCCACCTGCAGCGCCTGCGTCGCGTCCACGAACAGGGGCGGCAGCCGGTCGGCCGTGCGCGCGCCGATCACGCCGCTGTTCTGCGCGGCGCCGGCGGCATCCGAGTTCTCGCGCGCGAGCTTGCCGAAATCCTCGCCGTTGCGGGCGCGCTGCGCCAGCTGGCGCGCCTTGGCCTCGGCCTGCGTCACCTGCGCCGGCGTCGGGTTCCCGGGCAGGGCGACCAGGATGTGGGCGAGGTTCAGTTCGGTGAGCGCCGGGTCGGCGCCGACGCCGCTCTCCTGCTCGCGCAGGTACTGTTCGACGTCGAGGTCGGTCACCTTCACGCGCTGCTCCAGCTCGCGGTCGCGCAGGCGCTGCAGCATGATCTGGTTGCGCAGGTCCTCGCGGAACTGCGCCACGTCGATGCCCTCGGCCGCCATGCGGCGGCGCAGTTCGGTCGGCCCGATGCCGTTCTGGCGCGCGATGTTCTGCTCCGCCTGGTCCACCAGGGCGTCGTCCACGCGCACGCCGGTCTCGCGCGCCACCTGCAGTTGCGCCTTCTCGGTGATCAGGCGCTCCAGCACCTCGCGCGCCAGCTGCGCGCGCGGCGGCAGGGCGGCGCCCTGCTGGGCCAGCTGCTGCTCGTAGCGCAACATGCGCGCGCGCACCTCGTTGTTGGTGATCGGCTCCGAGTTCACCACGGCGACGATGAAGTCGGCCGAACGCGGGCCGCTGTCGGGCGCGGGCCGGGGGGCACCCAGTTGCGGCGAGGCGCGCAGGCCCTGGGCGGCCGCGGGCAGGCCCAGGGCCAGGACGGCGGCGGCGAAGGCCAAGGCCAGGAAACGGGAATTCATCGTCTGCGTACTCTAGTCGTAATTGCTGAACCGGCTGGGCGCCACGCTGCGCTCGCGCAGGAACTGATAGCGGGGGATATTTTCCTTGAGCGCCTCCAGCGCGTTGGAGCCCAGGCGGCTGAAGCCCACGAACTCGAGCTGGAACAGGATGCGCTTGTTGGAGCTTTCGGTGCCGGACTGCAGCCGCTCCACCACGATGCGGCCGAGCCAGCAGCCGGCGTCGTATTCGAGGCCCAGCACGCCGTCCACCACCCGCTTGTCGCGCAGGCTGACGTTCAGCCGCCCGACGCTGTACCAGCGGCCTTCGCCCTGGCCCATGCCGGGCCCGAGGTCGCGGCCCTTGTCGCCCCACAGGTCGTTGAGCGGCCACTGCCAGCCGACATCGAGCTGCTCGGACCCCTGCAGCCCGGGGAGGAGGGAACGCTGCAGCCGGTAGGCCGCCGTGACCACGCGGTAGTTGCCGGGGTTGTAGCGCACCCCGATGGTCTCGCGGATCGACTGGCGGGTCTTGGGATTGAACTGGATCGTGGTGTCGGCGCTCCACTTGGGCACCAGGTTCACCGAGGCGCCGAACAGGATGTCCGACAGCCGTTCGCTCACCGGCGTGCCACCCGGCAGCGTGACCCGCTGGTCCTTGAAGCGCACGCGCTGCGCCACCGCGAAGCGCGCCGCCTCGGCGCCGGTATTCGGGTCGAGCAGGCGGGTGGCCGCGCCCAGCGTCAGCAGGTTGTTGTCGGCGATGCGGTCGTTGCCGCCGAAGGCGTTCTCGGTGTAGACCGTCGCGAAGCTGAAGTCGTTCAGGCCCGAGTCGTAGTTGGGCAGCCGGTTCTGGTCGCGGAACGGCGTGTAGACGTAGAAGGCGCGCGGCTCCAGCGTCTGCAGGAAGTCGCGCCCGAACAGGCGCGTGCTGCGCTCGAACACCAGGCCCGAGTCCAGGCTGAAGGTGGGCACGGTGACGCTGGCGCTGCCCTGGCCGAAAGCCGTGCGGCCGTCGAAGTCGTAGTAGCGCGAATGCACCTGCGCCTTCGGGATCACGAACCAGCCGGGCGCCTGCCACGGCCGGCTCACCTGCATCAGCGCGTAGGTCCGGTGGCCGTTGGGCTGGGTGGCCTCCGGCGTGGTGGGGAACAGCGCTTGCAGCGGGTCGGTGATGCTGTGCGTGAAGTGCGTGTAGTCGGCCTCGAGATATGTCTCGAGGCCGCCCCAGAGGTTGTTGCGGACCTGGCGCGCCGTGAATTCGGGCGAGCGGTTGTAGGGCGGGATGATCGCCGTGGAGGCGTTGGTGAGGTCCTGCAGCGTCTGCCAGCGCAGCACGCGCGCCGTCATGCTCACGTCCTGCCAACCCCAGGAGAGCACGCCCTCGTTGCGCAGCAGGCGCTGCGTGAGCGAGGCCGAATTGCGCGAGAAGTCGCGCCAGTAGTCGTCGTCGCTGACGCGATTGAGGTTCAGCGCCAGCGACGACGCGCCCAGCCCCGGCAGCCGCAGGCCGCCCTGGGAATGGCGCGCCGCGAAGCCCCAGCGGTCCATGTGGCGCAGGCGGTCGCCCGGCAGGTAGTTGCCGCGCACCATGCCGTCGTAACTCGGCTCGAGATAGCGGAACTCGGCGCCGAGGTCGACGCCGCGCTTGGACATCAGCGTCGGATAGAGCGTGGCATCGCGGTTGGGCGCGATGTTCCAGTAATAGGGCAGCGTGGTCTCGAAGCCGCTGCGGTTGTCGAGGCCGAAGGTGGGCGGCAGCACGCCGCTCTTGCGCGTGTCGCCGAGCGGGAAGCTGAGCGAAGGCACCGGCAGGATCGGCACCCCCTTGAAGCTGAGGACCGCGCCCTTGGCCTGGCCGACCTCCTCCTCCTGGTCGAGGCTGATCGAGGCGGCGCGCAGGATCCAGTCCGGCATCCAGCTCGGGCCGGGCTTGCGCTGGCAGGTGGTGTAGCTGGCGTTGCGGATCACCGCATGCTTCTCGTCGGCGAAGTCCACCCGCTCGGCCTGGCCGTAGGCGTCGTTGCGGATGAAGCGGTAGCTCGGTTGGCTGAAGAAGCCCTCGAAGGCATCGACCTTCAACTCCAGCAGCGGGCCTTCGAAGATGTTGCCGGCCTTGTTGATGTGCACGTCGCCGACGGCGCGCGCCAGGTCGTCGGCCTGGTTGTATTCGATGCGGCGGGCGCGGATGACGGTGTCGCCGCGGCGCAGTTCGGCATCGCCTTCGACGATCGTCTCCAGGTCCGGGCGGCCGCGCACCACGTCGCCTTCGACGAAGGTGGGCAGCTGGTTGCGCACGGGCGCCGGGATGTTCTCGCGCAGCCGGGGCGAAGGCTTGAGCGCCGGCGCGGGCTCGTCGGCGCCTTGCGCGCGGACGCCCACGGGCTGCAGCAGCGAGATCGCGACCAGCGCCACCGGAGTCAGTGCGAACCGCGCGCCGCAGGCCTTGTTCTTGGGGTGATGCATGAAGGGAGGAAAGCCAGCCGCCGGCAGGCCGGCGCTTCACGTTGGATTTGTAGAATCGATTATCCATGAGCGATTCCGCGCCTTCCCCCTCCGTCGTCGCCTGGAGCGACCCCCGGCGCGAAGCCGCTTTCCAGGGCTGGCTCGAGCGCGTCGCTGCAGCCCATGCGCTGCAGCCGGCCACGCTGCGGGCCGCCTCGGCGGACGCCAGCTTCCGCCGTTACCTGCGCATCGACGGCGCTGCGGGCAGCTTCATCGTGATGGACGCGCCACCCGAGCGTGAGAATTGCGCGCCTTTTGTAAAGATTGCGCGGCTGATGGCCGAGGCCGGCCTGAACGTCCCGCGCGTGCTGGCCTGGGACGAGCCGCTCGGCTTCATGCTGCTGGACGACCTGGGCACGCGCACCATGATCGAGGTGGTCGATGCCGCCGATCCCGGTGCCAACCAGGGGCTGTACCTGCGCGCGGTGGATGCGCTGATCGCCTGGCAGCTGGCGTCGCGCCCCGGCGTGCTGCCGCCCTACGACGAGGCCCTGCTCGCGCGCGAGCTGGCGCTCTTTCCCGACTGGTACCTGCGGCAGCACAAGCAGCTGGAGCTCGCTCCGAAGCAGCGCGAGCTGCTCGAGGGGCAGTTCCGACTGATCGTCGAGCGCAACCTGGCTTCGCCCAGCGTCTACGTGCACCGCGACTTCATGCCGCGCAACCTGATGATCCCGCGCGAGGCGTCGGAGCCGCGCCTGGGCGTGCTCGACTTCCAGGACGCGGTGTACGGGCCGGTCACCTACGACATCGCGTGCCTGATGCGCGATGCCTTCCTGAGCTGGGAAGAGGAGTTCGTCCTCGACATCACGGTGCGCTACTGGGAGAAGGCGCGCAAGGCGGGCCTGCCGGTGGGCGAGGACTTCGGCGAGTTCTACCGCGCGGTTGAGTGGATGGGGCTGCAGCGGCACCTGAAGGTGGCCGGCATCTTCGCCCGCCTCACGCTGCGCGACGGCAAGCCCCGCTACCTGGCGGACACGCCGCGCTTCATCGCCTACATACGCGCCACCGCCATCCGCTACCGCGAGCTGGCGCCGCTGGCGCGCTTCGTCGACGAGGTGGAAGGCAGCGACGCCGTCACCGGCTACGCCTTCGGCCGCATCTAGCCACCGTGCCGCGCCTGTACTGCGACGAGCCCCTGGCGAGCGGCGCGCGGCTGGCGCTGCCCGCCGGCGCCGCGCGCCACGTGCAGGTGCTGCGGCTGCAGCCCGGCGCGGCGCTGACCCTGTTCGACGGCCGCGGCGGCGAATACGACGCGGTGGTGGAGCACATGGGCCGCAGCGAGGTGCGGGTGGAAGTGGGCGCGCATCGCGCCGTCGAATGCGAGGCGGCCGTCGCCGTGCACCTGGCGGTGGGCATGACGGCCAACGAGCGCATGGACTGGCTGGTGGAAAAGGCCACCGAACTGGGCGTGGCCTCGATCCAGCCGCTGCTGGCCGAGCGCAGCGTGCTGCGGCTGGCGGGCGAACGGGCGCAGAAGAAGCAGGCGCACTGGCAGGGCGTGGCGATAGCGGCTTGCGAGCAGTGCGGGCGGAATCGGGTGCCGGTGGTGCATGCGGTGCAGCCCTTGCAGGGGTGGCTGGCGGCGGCGCGGCCGGGGCTGGTGCTGTCCTTGCGCGAAGGGACGCAGCCGCTCCCGCACGCGGCGGCATCCCTGGACGAAGTGACGCTTCTCAGCGGCCCGGAAGGCGGACTCGCACCGGCCGAGGAAGACGCCGCGCTCGCTCGCGGCTGGCGGGCGGTGCATCTCGGGCCGCGGGTGTTGCGGGCAGAGACGGCCCCGATCGCGGCACTGGCGCTCCTCACGCTGGGGCGCTGAAGCGCCTCAATCCGCCAGCGCCATCGCCAGCAAGGCCCCCACCGCCGCCGGGATGCCGTAGCGCTCCCATTTGGAAACGCCCGTGCCCGCGATCACCTCCACCGGCACCGTCGTGAGTTCCAGCACGCGGTTCACCACGCAATCCTCCACCAGCCGCACCAGCGAATCCTTGCGCGCCGTGCCCATCAGGATGCGGTCGCAGCGCAGCGAATGCGCCAGCTCGGTGATGCACAGCGCGCTGTCACCCACCGCCGTGTGCACCGTGTAGGCCAGGCCGGCGCGGTCCAGCCGCTGGCGGCTGGGGCGCAGCGCCTGGCCCGCCTGCTCGCGGTAGAAGCCCTCCCGCTCGCGCCGCGGGATGAAGCGCGCCACGTGCCAGCGGAACGGCGTCTGCACGTTCAGCAGGTGGATCTCCAGCGGCTGCCCCTGCAGCGCCTGCCGCACCACGTGCCGGACCACGGCTTCGTCGGTGGGCGAGCCTGCGATGGGAACCAGGATCTTCTGCATGCTGCACAGCATACCCAATGCGGCGCGGCTGCGGACCGGCCGCCTCCATGCCCCTCATTCCGCCGTCGCCAGGAACAGCGCCAGCGCCGCCCCGATCGCGGCCGGGATGCCGTAGCGCTCCCACTTCGACACGCCCTCGCCGGCGATCACCTCGACGGGCACGCTGGTGAGCTCCAGCACCCGGTTGGTCACCGAATCCTCCACCAGCCGCGTGAGCGTGTTCTTGCGCGCCGTGGCCAGCACGATGTGGTCGCAGTGCAGGCGCTTCGCTGCCTGGGTGATGCAGCGCGCGCTGTCGCCCACCTGCACATGCACGGAATAGGGGATGCCGAAGCGGTCCAGCCGCTCGCGGCAGGGCCGCAGCGCCTGCTCGGCCTGCTCGCGGTAGAAGCCCTCGCGGTCGCGCTTGCGCAGGAAGCGCGCCATGTCGTGGCGCAAGGGCGGCTGCACGTTGAGCAGATGGATCTCCAGCGCCGTGTTGTTCATGAACAGCCGGATCGCGTGCTGGACGGCGGCTTCGCAGTTGGAAGAACCGCGGACGGGAACGAGGATCTTGTCCATGCTGCCTCCCAAGCTTTGGAGGACGGTCGCGCCGGCAGGTTCCGGCCGCGTCGTGGCGGCGGCATCCGTGCGGCGACGGAAGTACAGCTTCAGCAGTTCCATCGCGATCGGCGACAGGAAGAAGAAAGGCGTCATCAGCATCCAGTCGTCGAGCGTGAGCGGCACCGTGTCGAAGAAGGGCCGCAGGAAGGGCACGTACACCACCAGCATCACGAGCAGGAAGGAGGCCGCCACGGCCGCCACCATCCAGCGGTTGGAGAACACGCCGATGGACAGCACGCCGTGGTATTCCGAGCGGGCGGTGAACGCGCGCAGCAGCTCCGAGCTGCACAGCGTGACGAAGGCGATGGTCTGCGCCGCCTCCAGGTGGCCCGGATAGCGCTGCAGCGCGAGGAAGAACACGCCCAGGATCGCGAGCGCATCGACCAGCCCCACCACGCCGATGCCGACGGCCATGTCGCGATTGATCACGTGCTCCTTCGGCGAGCGCGGCGGCTGTTTCATGATGTCGGTATCGCCCTTTTCCATGCCCAGGGCCAGCGCCGGCGCACCGTCGCTCACCAGGTTGAGCCACAGCAGCTGCACCGGCCGCAGCGGGATCGGCAGGCCCACCAGCATGGCGCCGAACACGATCAGGATCTCGCCCACGTTGCAGGCGAGCAGGAAGTAGACGAACTTGCGGATGTTGGAGTAGATGATGCGGCCCTGCTCGATGGCCGCGACGATGCTGGCGTAGTTGTCGTCGGTGAGCACCATGTCGGCCGTCTGCTTGGCCACGTCGGTGCCGGTGACGCCCATGGCCACGCCGATGTTGGCGCGCTTGAGGGCCGGCGCGTCGTTGACGCCGTCGCCCGTCATCGCCACCACGTGGCCGCGCGACTTGAGCGCGTCGACGATGCGCGTCTTGTGCTGCGGCGAGACGCGGCAGCAGACATCGAGCCGTTCCACCCTGGCGGCCAGGTCCTGGTCGGACATGCGCTCGATCTCGGGGCCGGTCAGCACCAGGCCGCCGGGCGTCAGCAGGCCGATGTCGCGCGCGATCGCCTGCGCCGTGTCCTTGTAGTCGCCGGTGACCATGATGCTCTTCAGGCCGGCGCCGCGCGCCACCTTGAGCGCGTCCACCACTTCCGCGCGCGGCGGATCGATCATGCCCAGCAGGCCGACGAACACCAGGTCCTGCTCCACTTCCTCCGGCGTCACGCTCTCCGGCACCGCAGGCAGCGGCCGGCAGGCCACCGCCAGCACGCGCAGCGCGTCGCTGGCCATCGCCGCGTTGCGGCGCAGGATCTCCTCGCGCATCTCCGGCGTCAGCGGCACCGGCTGGCCGTCCTGCCACTGGCGCGTGCACAGTTCCAGCACCATGTCCGGCGCGCCCTTCACGAAGGCCACGACCTCCTGCGCCGGCGTGCGGTGGAGGGTCGTCATGCGCTTGCGGTCGGAGTCGAACGGGATCTCCTGCACCCGTGGCCAGCGTTGCGCCAGGTCTTCGCGCTGCCAGCCGGCCTTGGCAGCGGCAACGGCCAGCGCCGCCTCGGTCGGGTCGCCCACGATCTGCCACGAGGGCTTGCCGGCCTCGTCGCAGCTTTCCTCCAGCCGCGCGTCGTTGCACAGCAGCGCGCCCTGCAGCAGCCAGGCCGTGTCGGCGTCGCCGCGGGCATCGAAGGGCTCGCCGTCGCGGAAGAACTGGCCGGCCGGGTTGTAGCCCTCGCCGGTGAGGCGCAGCGCCTTGCCGCCGCCGAAGGCCTGCACCACCGTCATCGCGTTCTGCGTCAGCGTGCCGGTCTTGTCGGAGCAGATCACGGTGGCGCAGCCCAGCGTCTCGACGGCCGGCAGCCGCCGGATCAGCGCGTGGTGGCGGATCATGCGCTGCATGCCCAGCGCCAGGCAGATGGTCACGATCGCCGGCAGGCCCTCGGGCACGGCGGCGATGGCCAGGCTCACGGCCGTCATGAACAGCGTGACGACGGCCTTCTTCTCGGCCTGCTGGGTGGCGAGGAAGTCGCCGCCCGCGGCCAGGCTGGTGTCGCGGAACAGGCCGTAGACGAACACCACGACGCAGATCGCCAGGCAGGCGCTGCCCAGCACCTTGCCCAGGTGCGCCAGCTTGCGCTGCAGCGGCGTGTCCTCGGCCTCGAAGGACTGCAGCATCTCGGCGATCAGCCCGATCTGCGTGTGCATGCCGGTGGCGGTGACGAGGCCCTTGCCGCGGCCGTAGGAGATCAGCGTGCCCATGAAGGCGCTGTTGCGCCGGTCGCCCAGCGGGATCTCGCGATCGAGCACCACGC
>NZ_DASSVG010000417.1:0-2048 GCF_035706265.1 Ramlibacter sp.
GGATGGCAAGCGCGTAGCGCCCCCACCCCGGCCCTCCCTCGGAGGGGGAGGGAGGAAGAGCCCGCAGTGGGGCAGAGGAAGGCCTAGCGCGTGAGGTAGCCGAGGATCACCTCGGTCATGTGCGACAGGCGCTCGCTGCGCGCCTTGGGCGCGAGCAGGTCGCGGCCGAAGATGGCCGACAGGGTGTGGCTGTTGGAGAGGTAGAAGTACGCCAGGCCCGCGATCGAGACGTACAGCTGCACCGGGTCCACCCCGCCGCGGAAGGTGCCTTCGCGCCGGCCGCGCTCCAGCACCGTCGCCAGCGTCTCGATCACCGGCGAGTTCAGCTCGCGCGCCCGCTTCGACTCGGCGAGGTGGCGCGCGCGGTGCAGGTTGGCGCTGTTCAGGAGGGTGAGGAACTCCGGGTGGCGCAGGTAGTAGTCCCAGGTGAACTCGATCAGGCGCCGCACGGCCGTGGGAGGATCGAGCTCCAGCAGGTGGAGGTTCATCTCCTCCTCGCGGATCTCGCGGTACACCTGCTCCAGCACGGCCTGGAACAGCTTGTCCTTGTCCTCGAAGTAGTAGTAGATCAGCCGCTTGTTGAGGCCCGCGCGCTCGGCGATGCGGTCCACCCGCGCGCCGGCGAGGCCGTACTCGGCGAATTCCTCGCGGGCGGCGGCTAAGATCAGCGACTGCGAGCGATCGGCATCGCGCAGTCGCTCCTCGGAGGCGGTGCTGGTCTCTCTCACCTCCGCATAATTCACCAATCAGTTAATCCCGTCAAGCATCATGAAGCAGGATCCGCAGCTCGCAGGCCACCTCATCGTCGAATGCCTGGTGGCCCAGGGCGTCACGCACGCCTTCGGCGTGCCGGGCGAAAGCTATCTCGCCGTGCTCGATGGCTTCCACAAGTACCGCGAGCAGATCCGCTTCGTGGTCAACCGCCAGGAAGGCGGCGCGGCCTTCATGGCCGAAGCGGCCGGCAAGATCGGCAACCGCCCCGGCGTGTGCTTCGTCACGCGCGGCCCGGGCGCCACCAACGCCTCCATCGGCGTGCACACGGCCTTCCAGGACTCGACCCCGATGGTGCTGTTCGTCGGCGACGTGGCCAGCGACCAGCGCGACCGCGAGGCCTTCCAGGAGGTCGAGTACACCAGCTTCTTCGGCCCCAGCACCAAGGGCATGGCCAAGCGGGTCGAGCGCATCGACGACCCGGACCGCATCCCCGAGTACATCGCGCGCGCCTTCGCCACCGCCATGAACGGCCGCCCCGGCCCCGTGGTGCTGGTGCTGCCGGAGGACATGCTCACCCAGGAGACCGCGGCCCGCCCGCTGCCGCGCGTGGAAGCGGTGGAGACCTGGTGCGACCCGGCCGCGCTTGCCACCCTGCGCGAGCTGCTGCTGGCCGCGCGCAAGCCCGTCGTGATCGCGGGCGGCGGCGGTTGGACGCCGCAGGCCGCGCAGGCGCTGCAGCGCTTCGCCGAGCGCTGGCAGCTGCCGGTGGGCAATGCCTTCCGCTTCCAGGACTGCTTCGACAACCACCATCCGCAGTACGCGGGCGACGTCGGCATCGGCATCAATCCGAAGCTCTCCAAGCGCATCCAGGAATCCGACCTGGTGCTGGCGATCGGCCCCCGCCTTGGCGAGATGACCACCGGCGGCTATTCGCTGCTGAAGCCGCCCAAGGCGGCGCAGAAGCTGGTGCACATCCACGCCAGCGCCGAGGAGCTGAACCGGGTCTACCAGGCCGACCTGGCGATCAACGCCACCATGAACGCGGCGGCGCGCGCGCTGGAGTCGCTGGAGGCCCCCGCTGCGCTGCCCTGGGCGGCGTGGACCGAAGCGGCCAACGCCGACTACCTGGAGAACCTGAAGCCGCAGCCGCTGCCGGGCCCCATCGACATGCCGGCCCTGGTGGCGGTGCTGCAGAAGCACCTGCCGGCCGATGCGCTGATCACCAACGGGGCCGGCAACTTCGCCTCGTGGACGCACCGCTTCTTCCGCCACCATGGGCTGGCGAAGGGGCACAAGACGCAGCTGGCGCCCACCGTGGGCGCCATGGGCTACGG
>NZ_DASSVG010000418.1:0-9136 GCF_035706265.1 Ramlibacter sp.
CCTCGGGCGAATACGACGCCAAGATCGCCGTGCTGCGGCAGCTGCTGGCGTGGGAGCGCGACCTCTCCGGCCCGGAGCAGGGCGGCCTCTTCGAGGACCGCATCTACGTGCTGACGCCGCAGGCCTCGATCGTGGAGCTGCCCAAGGGGTCCACGCCGGTGGACTTCGCGTACACGGTGCACACCAGCCTGGGCCATCGCTGTCGCGGCGCGCGCGTCGACGGCGCGATGGTGCCCTTGAACACGCAGCTGGCCAACGGCCAGACCGTGGAGATCGTGGTCGCCAAGGAGGGCGGCCCGTCGCGCGACTGGCTCAACCCCGAACTGGGCTTCCTGGCCAGCAACCGCGCGAAGACCAAGGTGCGCGCCTGGTTCAACGAGCAGGTGCGGCACGAGACGGTGGCGCGCGGCCGCGAGCTGGTGGAGCGGCTGCTGCAGCGCGAAGGCAGGACGGCCCTGAAGCTGGAGGACCTGGCGGCCAAGCTCGGATTCAAGTCCGCCGAGGACCTGTTCGCCGTGGTCGGCAAGGACGAATTCTCGCTGCGCACCATCGAGACCCTGCTGCATCCGCCGGAGCCGGCGCCGAGCGAGGACGAAGTCCTGCTGGCCAAGAAGCTGAAGCCGACGCCGACGAAGTCGACCAAGGGCGGCGTGCTGGTGGTGGGCGTCGACTCGCTCATGACGCAGCTGGCCAAGTGCTGCAAGCCGGCGCCGCCCGACGCGATCAGCGGCTTCGTCACGCGCGGCAAGGGCGTGAGCATCCACCGCCGCGACTGCGCCAACTTCCGCCAGCTCGCCGGCCGCGACGGCGAACGCGTGATCGAGGTGGAGTGGGGCCGGCCCAAGGGCGGCGAAGCGCTGGTGTACCCGGTGGACATCGCCATCGAGGCGAGCGACCGCCAGGGGCTGCTGCGCGATATCTCCGAGGTATTCGCCAAGGAGAAGATGAACGTGATCGGCGTGCAGACGCAGTCGGTGCGCGGCACGGCGTGGATGACGTTCACGGTGGAAGTGGCCGATTCGCAGCGGCTGGGGAAGGTGCTGGCGACGGTGCGCGACGTGTCCGGCGTGCAGTCGGCGACGCGGCGCTGAGGTGGACGATTTGCTGTTGCGGGATGTGCGGCCGTTGGGCGGGCGAGCCGTCGACGTGCTGGTGCGCGGCCGCGTGATTGCTGCACTGGGGAGCGCGCACAGCGCGCTGACCGAAATCCGCTGCGGCGGCGCGTTGCTGCTGCCCGGCCTGGTCGAATCGCACGCCCACCTGGACAAGACGCTCTGGGGCCTGCCCTGGTACGTCAACGAGGTCGGCCCGCGCCTGCAGGACCGCATCGACAACGAGCGGCGCTTCCGTGCCGCAAGCGGCCACGACGCCGGCGCGCAGTCGCTCGTGCTGGCCAAGGCCTTCCTCGCACAGGGCACGACGCGGCTGCGCACGCACGTCGACATCGACACCGATGCGGGCTTGCGCCACCTGCACGCGGTGCTTGCCACGCGCGAGGCGTTGCGCGGCCTCATGGAGATCCAGCTGGTCGCCTTCCCGCAGTCCGGCCTGCTGCGGCGGCCGGGCACGGCGGACTTGCTGGACGAGGCGCTGCGGCTCGGTGCCGACGTCCTCGGCGGTCTCGATCCGCAGGCGATCGATGGCGACCGCCGCGCTTCGCTGGACCTGCTGTTCGGCATCGCGGCGCGCCACGGCAAGCCGCTCGACATCCACCTGCACGAGCAGGGAGAAGAGGGCGCGGCGACGCTCGACCTGCTTCTCGACCGGGTGCAGGCGCTGGGCATGGAAGGCCGGGTCGCCGTCAGCCATGGCTTCTGCCTGGGCGACGTGGACGAGTCCCGGCGCGCGCAACTGCTGGAGCGCATGGCGCGCCTGCGCGTCGCGGTGATCACCACCGGCACCGCCTCGCGCCCGGTGCCATCGCTGCTTGCCTGCCGTGCCGCGGGCGTGTGCGTCGCCGGCGGCAACGATGGCATCCGCGACACCTGGACGCCGTACGGCCGCCCGGACATGCTGGAACGCGCGATGCTGATCGGCCTGCGCAACAACCTGCGGCGCGACGACGAACTCGCGCTGGCGCTGGAGACGGTCACGAGCGCGGGCGCGCAGGCCTGCGGCTTCGCCGACCACGGCCTGCAAGTCGGCTGCCGCGCGGACTTCGTGCTGGTCGAAGCGCAGAACCTCCAGGAGGCCGTGGTCGCGCGTCCCGAGCGGAAGCTGGTGATTTCAGGCGGCCGTGTCGTCGCCCGGCAAGGGACGCTGATTTCCTCTGCTACAATAGCAGGCTCAACGACAGGCGCGTAGCTCAGCTGGTTAGAGCACCACCTTGACATGGTGGGGGTCGTTGGTTCGAGTCCAATCGCGCCTACCAATACGAAGGCCCGGAGATCATGGCGATCTCCGGGCCTTTCTTCTGGGCGCCTCGCCCGGTTCGTCCCGCGCATCGAACGAGCCAAAACGCGCATTGGCCCGGCTGCGGGGAAATGGCGATCATCGGGGCGTTCCAACTGCGCACGTGCCCTGCACCATGAAGATCGTCGAAATCCGCGAGAAGACCGTTCCGATCAGCTCCTCGATCCGCAACGCCTACATCGACTTCAGCAAGATGAACCTGAGCCTCGTGGCCGTCGTCACCGACGTGGTCCGCGACGGCAAGCCGGTGATCGGCTACGGCTTCAACTCCAACGGCCGCTACGGGCAGGGCAGCATGATGCGCGAGCGCTTCATCCCGCGCATCCTGGAAGCCGACCCCGCCTCGCTGCTCGATGCCACCGGCGACAACCTCGATCCGCACAAGATCTGGGCCGCGATGTTCCGCAACGAGAAGCCGGGCGGCCACGGCGAGCGCTCGGTGGCCATCGGCACCATCGACATGGCGGTGTGGGACGCGGTGGCCAAGATCGAAGGCAAGCCGCTGTTCCAGCTGCTGGCCGACCGCTACGGCGACGGGAAGCCGAATCGCAAGGTCTTCGTCTATGCCGCCGGCGGCTACTACTACCCCGGCCAGGACCACAGGAAGCTGCAGGACGAGATGCGCAGCTACCTCGATCGCGGCTATACCGTGGTGAAGAAGAAGATCGGCGGCGGCACGCTGGACGAGGACCTGCGCCGCATCGACGCCATCATGGAGGTGCTGCAGGACGGCCAGCGCCTGTGCGTGGACGCCAACGGCCGCTTCGACCTGGAAACCGCGATCGCCTACGCCAAGGCGCTGGAGCCCTACGACCTGTTCTGGTACGAGGAGGCGGGCGACCCGCTGGATTTCGAACTGCAGGCCACGCTGCGTGGCTTCTACAAGAACCCCATGGCCACGGGCGAGAACCTGTTCTCCATGCAGGATGCCCGCAACCTGATCCGCTACGGCGGCATGCGCCCCGACCGCGACTGGCTGCAGTTCGACTGCGCGCTCTCGTATGGCCTGGTGGAGTACCTGCGCACGCTCGACATGCTCAAGGAGCACGGCTGGTCGGCCAGCCGCTGCATCCCGCACGGCGGCCACCAGATGTCGCTGAACATCGCGGCGGGCCTCGGCCTGGGCGGCAACGAGTCCTATCCGGACCTGTTCCAGCCCTACGGCGGCTTCCCCGACGGAGTGAAGGTGGAGAACAGCTACGTCACGCTGCCCGAGCTGCCCGGCATCGGCTTCGAAGGCAAGTCCGACCTGTACCGCGAGATGAAGGCGCTCGCTTCCTGAGGCCCGAGCGCGCCTGAGCGCGTGGCCGCGCGCCAGAAGGCCTCTGCGGCGCGGCCGATCGCCTCGCGCTGGCGATAGAGGCGGATCGCGAGGTCCACGCTCCAGTCCGGCGGCGCCGCGGGCACCAGGCGTCCCACCTGCAGGTCCTCCTCCACCAGCGTGCGCGGCAGCCAGGCGACGCCGCGCCCGTCGAGCGCCATCGAGCGCAGCACCGACGCGAGGTGCGCGGTGAAGACGGCCTGGTGCGGCACGTCTTCCAGCTGGCGGCCGAGGACCAGGCGGACGATGCGGCCCATGCCGGACTCTTCCGAATACGCGAGCAGGGGGACCGGCTCGCCGGCGGCCGTCTTCTCCAGCCTATGCACCGGCTGCCCCTGGGCATCGGGCTGCGCCACCGGCACCAGCTGGTCGCTGCCGATGTCGGCGGCGAGATAGCTTTCCGACTCGAGCGATCCGTGCATGCGCTCGTGCGCATGCGCCAGCACGAAGTGCACCTTGCCTTCCTGCATCTGCGCTTCGCAGCGCGCGAGCACGTCGGAGGTCAGTGCGACCGGGCCGAGCTCCAGCACCGACTCCAGGCTGCGCAGCCAGCGGGGCAGGAAGGTGAAGGACAGGGCGTGCGTGCTGGCGATGCGCAGGGTCGCCGCGCCGGCCTCGGCGAGCTGCCGCGCCTCGCCCGGCAGGCGGGCGGTGCGCGCCACCAGGTCCGCGGCGACGCCCTCGAACCACACGCCTACTTCGGTCAGCCGGGCCGGCTGGCTCGAGCGGTCCACCAGCGCCGCGCCGAGCCACTCTTCCAGCGCCCGGATGCGTCGGCTGAAGGCCGGCTGCGAGCTGTGCCGGTCCTCCGCAGCGCGCGAGAAATTCCCGCTGGCCGCCAGGGAAAGAAAGTCTTCGAGCCAGGTGAAGTGGAAGTGCATGGTGCGGACCGGGCCGACTGTAGCAAGATGAACCTGGGCACCCGATGGATGGGCCGGGGCAGGCGACACGCGCGTGCTGCCGTGTAGGACAAGTTCGCAAATGTCCAGCTACGCCCGCCCTGGCACAGCCTTGGCGCCTACCATCGCGGAGCGCCGCATATGCCGAAAATGAAGACCAACATCCCTTGCTATGCGTCCCTGGCCTTCGGCGTGCTCGCCTGCATGGCCGCCGGCGCCGCTGGGCAAACGGTGGCCGCCAGCACGCCGGGCCTGGCCGAACTGAGCCTGGAGCAGCTCGGCGACCTGCCGGTCACCTCGGTGTCGGGCCGCCCCGAGAGCCTGCGCAGCGCCCCCGCTTCGGTGTTCGTCATCTCGGGCGAGGACATCCGCCGCTCCGGCGCCACCAGCCTGCCCGAGGCGCTGCGGCTCGCGCCCAACCTGCAGGTGGCGCGCCTCAGCGCCGGGCAGTATGCGATCAGCGCGCGTGGCTTCAACAACGCGATCGCCAACAAGCTGCTGGTACTGATCGACGGCCGAACGATCTATTCGACGCTCTTCTCGGGCGTGTTCTGGGATTTCCACGACCTCGTGCTGGAGGACATCGAGCGCATCGAGGTGGTCAGCGGCCCCGGCGGCACGCTGTGGGGCGCCAACGCGGTCAACGGCATCATCAACGTGATCACGCGCCCGGCCGCGGCGACGCAGGGCGCGCTGGTGTCCGTCACGCGCTCGCGCGCCGGCGGCCAGGAGGCGCTGCGCTGGGGCGGGCGCGTTGGCGACCTCGGGACCTTCCGTGTGTACGGGCTGGCGATCGACCGCGACAACACGCACACGGCGAGCGGGAGCGAAGTGCCGGATGCCGCCACCAAGCACCAGGTCGGCTTCCGTACCGATCTCGCGCTGGGGACGGGGCAGCTCACGTTGCAGGGCGACGCCTACCGCGGCGGCGACGAGCCGGCCAACAACTTCGCTCCCACCATGCACGGCGGCAACCTGCTCGCGCGCTGGGAGAACCGCTTCGCCGACGGCAGCCCCTACCGCGTGCAGGCGTACTACGACGTGCAGGCGCGCGACGACGTCAACCTGTTTCGCAACCACATGGCCTCGTGGGACCTGCAGTTCACCCACGAGCCGCAGCTGCGTGCCGGCCACCAGCTGCTGTGGGGCGGCGGCGTGCGCACGGCGCGCGACGAGAGCGAGCCGAGCCCGGTGGTGCGCTTCATCCCGGCATCGCGGCGCCTGAACTGGTGGAACCTGTTCGCGCAGCACCAGGTGCAGAAGGGCCCCTGGCAATTCACCGCCGGCGTGAAGGCCGAGCGCAACAGCTACACGGGCGTGGAGTGGCTGCCCAACCTGCGCGCGGCCTACGAGCACGCGAACCACGCCACCACCTGGGCCGCGCTGTCCCGCACGGTGCGGGCGCCGGCGCGCATCGACCGCGAATTCTTCCTTCCCGCCAACCCGCCCTTCATCATCGCCGGCGGCGAGGGCTTCCAGTCGGAAATCGCCCGGGTGGCGGAGATCGGCCACCGCGGCCAGGCCGGCAGCGACCTGAGCTACTCGGGGACCGTGTTTCTGCAGCGCTACACGGGCCTGCGCGGCGGGCGCGATTTCCCGGTGGTGATCGCGAACCGGATCGAAGGCGATGTCAAGGGGCTGGAGGCCTGGGCGCAATGGCAGCCGACGCGCGCCTCGCGGCTCACGCTCGGCTACCTGCGCCTGCACAAGGACCTGCGCTTCAGCGCGCCGCCGGCGGATGCGACCAGCATCGCGAACCTGGGCGACGACCCGCGCTCGCAGTGGTCTCTGCGTGCGCAGTTCGACCTGCCGCAGCGCACCGAGCTGGACCTGCAGTTGCGCCGCGTCGGCGCGCTGCCGGCGCCCGCCGTGCCCGCCTATACGGCGCTCGACGCGCGGCTCGGCTGGCAGGTGACGCCCTCGCTGGAGCTGTCCCTCATCGCGCAGAACCTCGGGTCGCGGCACGTCGAATTCGGCGATCCGGCCACCGCCAGCAAGTTCGGCCGCCGCGTCTTCGTCCGGGTGGTGTGGCAACCGTGAAGCGGCGCGCGCTGGCCTGGCGCCCCTGGCTGGCGCTGTGCATCGGCTGCCTGCTGGGGCTGGCCTGGCCCGGCGGCGTCGCGCAGGGCCTGGGGCTGGCGCGCGTGAGCGCCGTCAAGGCGGCCTACCTGTACAAGTTCGGCAGCTTCGTCGAATGGCCGGCGGGGGCTTTCGCGGGGCCGCATGCGCCGCTCGTGATCGGCGTGTACGGCGACGATGCGGTCGCCTCCGACCTGGAGCAGCTCACGGCGGGGCGCGAGGTGGAGGGCCGGCCCGTCTCGGTGCTGCGGGTGCGCGACGCGCGCGACGCCTTCGCGGTGCACATCCTGTTCGCGGGTGGCCCGCGCTTCGCGCGCATCCGCGAATTGATCGAGGCCGTGCGCGGTCCCGTGCTCACGGTGTCCGACGGTCCGGTCGGCGGGAATCCGGGCCCGGTGCTGTATTTCACCGAGAACGAGGGCCGCGTGCGCTTCTCGGCCTCGCTCGCCGCCGCGGCCGCCCACGGGTTGCGCCTGAGCGCCAAGCTCCTGGGCGTGGCCCAGAACGTGGAGGGGCGCTGAGATGCGGCCTCTTGCCGCCGCGCGCAGCATCCAGGCCAAGCTGAGCCTGATCCTGCTGGCCACCGTGGGCGTGGCGCTGGCGATCGCGGCCGCGGCACTGCTCCTGTTCGAGGCCCGCAACGACTGGCGCGGCACGCGCGAAGCGCTGGTGAGCCAGGCCGATGTCGTGGGGCTCGCGAGCGAAGCGGCGCTGGCGTTCCAGGATCCGGCGGTGGGCGCGCAGACCCTGCGCGCGCTGCAGGCGCAGCCTTCGATGGCGGCGGCGGCGCTGTACGACGCCACGGGCAAGCTGTTTGCCAGCTACGAGCCTCCGGCCGGAGCGAGCGCCGTGGCGCCGCCGCCGCGCGCCCCCGCGGCTGGCGTGGAGTTCGGCTGGACGACGGCTTCCGTGGTGCGGCCCGTGGTGTCGAACCGGGAGCGCATCGGCAGCGTCTACCTGCAGGTGCGCCATGGCCTGCTGCCGCGCATGGCGGAATACCTCGGCTGGCTGATCGCCGTGATGCTGGCCAGCCTGGCCGGCGCGGTGCTGCTCGCGCGCCGGCTGCAGCGGGCGCTGACCGGGCCGATCGCGGAGGTGAGCAGCGTGGCACGGCGGGTGCTGGAGCGCGGCGCCTTCGACATGCGCGCGCGGCGCACCAGCGACGACGAGGTCGGGCAGCTGGTGGACGCCTTCAATGCGATGCTCGACGAACTGGGGCGCCGGGCCCAGGTGCTGCAGGAGGCCAACGAGGCGCTGAGCGCCAGCGAGGCGCGCTACCAGCTGGCCGTGCGCGGCTCCAGCGCCGGGCTGTGGGACTGGGATATGCGTTCGCGCACCATGTTCCACTCGCCGCGGCTCAAGGCCCTGCTCGGATACACCGGCGAGGAGTTCCCGGACACGCCGGAAGCGTTGCCCGCCCTGATGCATCCCGACGACCTGCCGGCGGTGCAGGCCGCCCTGCGCGAACACCTGGCGAGCGACACGCCCTACCAGGCCGAGTGCCGGCTGCGCGAGAAGTCCGGCCAGTGGCGCTGGTTCCTCGTGACCGGCATGGCGCAGCGCGATGCCACGGGGCGCGCCTTCCGCATGGCCGGCTCGCTGATCGACATCACCGAACGCAAGCAGTCGGAACTGCTGCTGCAGCAGGCCAGCCGCGCCAAGGACGAATTCCTCGCCACCCTGGCACACGAGTTGCGCAATCCACTGGCGCCGCTGCGCACCGGGCTGCAGATCCTCAAGTCGCCCAAGGCGGCGCTGGCGGTGCAGCAGCGCACGCTCGACACGATGGACCGGCAGCTCACGCACATGGTGCGGCTGGTGGACGACCTGCTGGACATCTCGCGCATCAGCAGCGGCATGATCCGCCTCGAACAGGCGCGCACCTCGCTGCGGGCCGTGCTGCAGACCTCGCTCGAACTGGCGCGGCCGGCCATCGACGCGGCCGGCCATGCCCTGCACGTGGAATGGCCGGAACAGGACGTGGAGCTGCACGGCGACGCCACCCGGCTCGCGCAGGCCTTCGGCAATCTCCTGAACAACGCGGCCCGGTACACGCCGGCCGGCGGCCGCATCGCCCTGCGCGCCCGCCAGGCAGGCGAACACGCGGTGGTGCAGGTGGTCGACAACGGGGTGGGCATCCCGGCCGACATGCTGGAGAAGGTGTTCCAGCTGTTCACCCAGGTCACCCCCGGCCCGGGGCAGCTCGCCTCCGGGCTGGGCATCGGCCTGTTCCTGGTGCGCTCGCTGATCGAGATGCATGGCGGCACCGTGGTGGCCGAAAGCGCCGGCCCCGGCCAGGGCAGCACCTTCACGGTGACCTTGCCCTGCCTGCCCGTGCCCGCGCCAGCGCCGGCCGCCGCTGCCGCAGGCGGGCGGGCCGAGGCCAGCTCGCTGCGCGTGCTGGTGGTGGACGACAACGTGGATG
>NZ_DASSVG010000419.1:0-6017 GCF_035706265.1 Ramlibacter sp.
GCCATCGCCGGCGCGCACATGCTGTTCATCACCGCCGGCATGGGCGGCGGCACCGGCACCGGCGCGGCGCCTGTGATCGCGCGCGTGGCCAAGGAGATGGGCATCCTGACGGTGGGCGTGGTGACCAAGCCCTTCGACTGGGAGGGCGGCCGCCGCATGACCAACGCCGACCAGGGCCTCGCCGAGCTGGAGGCCAACGTCGATTCGCTGATCGTGGTGCTCAACGAGAAGCTGCTGGAAGTCCTGGGCGACGACATCACGCAGGACGAGGCCTTCGCGCACGCCAACGACGTGCTGAAGAACGCCGTCGGCGGCATCGCGGAAATCATCAACGTGCCGGGCCACGTGAACGTGGACTTCGAGGACGTGCGCACCGTGATGGGCGAGCCGGGCAAGGCGATGATGGGCACGGCGGTGGCTTCCGGGCCGGACCGCGCGCGCATCGCGGCCGAACAGGCCGTGGCCTGCCCGCTGCTCGATGGCATCGACCTTTCGGGTGCCAAGGGCGTGCTGGTGCTGATCACGGCGGCCAAGGGCAGCCTGAAGCTGTCCGAATCCAAGCTGGCGATGAACACGATCCGCGCCTATGCCTCGCCGGACGCGCACGTGATCTACGGCACCGCCTACGACGACTCGCTGGACGACCAGGTCCGAGTGACCGTGGTGGCCACCGGCCTGTCGCGCCACGGCCAGCAGCGCCGCACGGCGCCGCCGCTGCAGGTGCTGCGCACCGGCACCGACAACGTGCCCTTCAACGTGCCGACCATCCACAACGCCGTGGCCGGCCCGGGCGCGATCGTCACCCGCGAGATGCAGGAAGGCCGCGCGCCCGCCCCGCAGCCGGACTACGGCGGCCTGGCGGTGCCGAGCGTCTGGCGCACCAACCGCTCGCAGGCGGCGGCCAAGGTCGATGCGCTGTCCAGCGGCGGCATGGACGATTTCGAGATCCCGGCGTTCCTGCGCAAGCAGGCGGACTGAACGGGAATTTGAACCGCCAACATCCGGACGCAAAGGACGCAAAGGTTTCGCAAAGGACGCAAAAGGGACATCCTTCTCCAGGTATCCCTTTTGCGTTCTTCGCGCATCTTTCGCGTCCTTTGCGTCCGGCTGTTCGGCTGTTTTACTCGCCATACACACGCGGTTCACCCTGACGCGCGAGGCTCATGCAATGGCCTGGACCTATCGCGGGCATGCGGAAAGTCAACCGGGGGAAAACGCGCACCCTCGTAAAATCGGCCGCATGCTGCGCCAGCGAACCCTCAAGACCCTGACCAAGGCCGTGGGCGTGGGCCTGCACAGCGGTCAGCGCGTGGAGCTGACGCTGCGCCCCGCCCAGCCCGATACCGGCATCGTGTTCCGCCGCACGGACCTGCCCCTGCCCGTGGACATCCCCGTGTCCGCCCAGGCGGTCACGGACACGCGCATGGCCTCCACCATCTCCAACGGCGGGGTGAAGGTCCACACCGTGGAGCACCTCATGTCCGCCTGTGCCGGCCTGGGGGTGGACAACCTCTACGTCGACATCACGGCCGAAGAGGTGCCCATCCTCGACGGCTCCTCCGCCTCCTTCGTCTTCCTGCTGCAAAGTGCCGGCATCGAGCAGCAGAACGCGCCGCGCCGCTTCATCCGCGTGACGCGGCCGGTGGAGGTGCGCGAAGGCGAGGGCGAGGACCTCAAGTGGGCCCGGCTGGACCCGTACCACGGCTACAAGTTGGGCTTCGAAATCGAATTCAACCACCGGGTGGTCAACTCCACCGGCCAGCGCTACGAGTTCGACCTGAGCTCGGGCCAGTATTCGCGCGACATCGCCCGCGCCCGCACCTTCGGCTTCACCAAGGACCTGGAGATGATGCGCGCCCGCGGCCTGGCGATGGGCGGCGGCATGGACAACGCGATCGTGGTGGATGACTACCGGGTGCTCAATGCCGACGGCCTGCGCTACGACGACGAGTTCGTCAAGCACAAGATCCTCGACGCCATGGGCGACCTGTACCTGATCGGCAAGCCCCTGCTGGCCGCGTACAGCGCGTTCCGCTCCGGCCACGCCCTGAACAACAAGCTGATTCGCGCCCTGCTGGCCGACCAGGAGGCGTTCGAGGTCATCACCTTCGAGGATGATCGCCGGGCACCCGCCGGCTTCGCGCAGCCCGCCCGCGCCTGGTAGGTCAGATCACCCGGCCCGTCTTGTACGCGCCGGTATTCCTGCGCGCCACGTTCCCCGCTTCCTGGATCCGCGCCGTCGCGATGGCCGCGTGGGCGTGGGTGATCGCGAGGCCCAAGGCGTCGGCGGCGTCCTTGCCGGGCAGGCCGGGCAGCTGCAGCAGCCGCTGCACCATCAGCTGCACCTGCGTCTTGGCGGCCTTGCCGGTGCCGGCCACGGCCTGCTTCATCTGCATGGGCGTGTATTCGGCCACCGGCAGCGCGTTGGCCACCAGCGCCGTCACGCAGGCGCCGCGCGCCTGCCCCAGCAGCAGCGTGGACTGCGGGTTGACGTTGACGAACACGATCTCGATCGCCGCCGCATCGGGCGCGTAGCGCGTGCGCAGCTCGCCGATGCCGTCGAAGAGCACCTTCAGCCGCGCCGGCAGGTCGCCGCGCTCCAGGTGCATGGTGCTGATGGTGCCGCTGGCCACGTACTGCAGCGCGTGCCCGTGCGCGTCGACCACGCCGAAGCCCGTCGTTTGCAATCCAGGATCGATCCCCAGGATGCGCATCAGGGAAGTTCCGCCGCGCGCATGCGCGCCGCGATGGTGGCGGTGCGGCCCGCCAGGTATTTCGAGCCGGGCATCTTCTCGAAGCGCTTGGGCTGGGGCAGCATCACCGCCAGCCGCGCCGCCTCGTAGGCCGTGAGCCGGCTGGCCGGCTTGCGGAAGTAGTGCTGCGCGGCGGCCTCGGCGCCGAACACGCCCTCGCCCCACTCCACGTTGTTCAGGTAGATCTCCAGGATGCGCTCCTTGCTCAGCGTCTGCTCCAGGAGCATGGTCAGCACGAGCTCCTGGCCCTTGCGCAGCAGGCTGCGTTCGCCGGACAGCAGCAGGTTCTTGGCCAGCTGCTGCGTGATGGTGGAGCCGCCCACGATCTTGGGCGGCCGGGCGCGCGAGGGGGCGAGTTGCGCGCGCCGATTGGCCTGCGCGATCGCCTTCTCGTTGCGCTCCCAGGCGCGCTCCAGCGCATCCCAGTCGACGCCGTCGTGGTTGACGAAACCGTCGTCCTCGGAGGCGATCACGGCGCGCTTCAGGTTGTCCGAGATCTGCGGGTAGGGCACCCACTGCTGGCGCCAGCGCAGGCGGTCGCGCTCCTGCGCGATGCGCCAGGCCTCGGAGCGCTGGAAGGTGGTGGATTCGGGATCGATCGCCGTCATCAGCGCGATGCGCCCCAGGAAGAACAGCTGCAGCGCCACGAAGGCGAGCAGCACCAGGGCCATCCAGCGCAGCGCCGGTTTCATCGCGCCAGCTCCCGCCGCAGTTCGGCCAGCACGGCGCCCGAAGGCGGGCGCACGCCGCGCCAGACCAGGAAGGCCTCGGCCGCCTGTTCCACCAGCATGCCCAGCCCGTCGCGGCCGACCGCGCCATGGTCCCGCGCCCACTGCAGGAAACCCTCCGCCGCCGGCCCGTACATCATGTCGCAGGCCAGCGCGCCGGGACGCAGCACGGAGGCGGCCACCGGCACGCCGGCGCCGCTGAGGCTGGTCGCCGTGCCGTTCACCACCACGTCGAACGCGCCCGGCACCGCATCGAGCACGCAGGCCTCCAGTTGCACGCTGCTGGCCTCGGCCAGCGCCTCATGGGCCGCCACCAGCGCCTGCGCCTTGGCCACGGTGCGGTTGGCGATCACGATGCGGCGCGGCTTCGCTTCCACCAGCGGCCCCAGCACGCCGGCCGCGGCGCCGCCGGCGCCGATCAGGAGCAGCTCGCGACCGGCCAGCGCCACGCCGGCGTTGTCCTGCAGGTCGTGCACCAGCCCGAGGCCGTCGGTGTTGTCGCCGTAGATCCCGCCCGCATCGAAGCGCAGCGTGTTGCAGGCGCCGGCCAGGGCGGCCCGCGCGCTGCGCTGGGCGACCAGCTTCGCGGCCTCGAACTTGAACGGCACTGTCACGTTGCAGCCCTTGCCGCCTTCGGCGCGGAAGGCCTGCAGCGCCGCGGCGAAGCCGTCCACCGGCACCAGGCGCTTGCCGTACTCCACCGGTTCGCCGGTGAGGGCGGCGAAGCGGGCGTGGATCCACGGCGACTTGCTGTGCTCCACGGGGTTGCCCATGACGCAGTAACGGTCCATCGCCATCCTCAGTGGCTGGTGAGCCGGGTTTCCAGCGTGTCGTCGCGCGTGAACTTGAAGCGCGACACCACGACGATCTGGTCGGCCTTGCGCCGCATCGCCGGATTGAAGCGGCCGAAGGGCGCCGCCGCGCGCGCGATGGTGGCGGCGCGCCGGTCCAGCGTGCGGTTGCCCGAGCTCTCGACGACCTCGGTGTCGAGCACCTTGCCGTCGTGGTTGACGGTGACGATCATGGTCAGCTCGCCATAAAGCTTGCGGCCGGCGAGTTCCGGGAAGTTGCGGGTGCCGCGCTCCTCGATCTTGCGCCGCAGCCCGTCGTAGTAGACGGCGTAGACCTCCTCGCGGGTGGAGGGGCTGATGTAGCGCTTCTTGGGCCGGGCATTTTCCTCGTTGATGCGCTTCTCGATCTCCGCCAGCAGCTTGACCAGGTGGCGGCGCTTCTCTTCCTGCGCCGCGGCCTGCGGATTGGACCGGGCCTGCTTGGGGTCGGCCGGCGGCATGGCCGCCAGCGTGCGCTTCAGGTTGGCGAGCATCAGCATCTGCTGCTCCTGCATCGCCTCGATCTTCTTCTGTTCGTCCTCCGCGGCGTCGCCGATGGTGGTGAGCGCCGAGGCGGGCAGGGGCGAGGTGGCGCGGCCCTTCTCGGCCTCGCCGCCGCCGGCCAGCGCCGCCTGGGCGATGGCCTGGGCCCGCTCCACCTTCTCGTTGCTGCGGGCGTTGACCAGCACCACTTCCAGCGGCGTGTCCTGGAACACGCGGTTGAAGCCTTCGGGGTCGACGATGCGCACGGCGAGCAGGGCCGCGTGCACGGCGACGGACACGCCCAGTGCGATCTGCAGGGTGCTGAGGGACTTCAGGTTCACGGACTCACGTCGGCGCCGGCGGGCGCGCTGACCGGATTGTCCTCGGAAGTGTCGGTGACATCCACGGCGATCGCAATCGGCCCTGCGACGGTTTCCTCCTCGCTGTCGTCTTCCACCGACGCCGGCTCCGCAACCGTATCCAGGCGTTGCAGCACGGTGCCGCTCACGTCCAGCGTGATCAGGTCGATCTCGCCCAGGCGCACCCGCACGCGCGAGCCGCGCGGCAGGTCGCCTCCCAGCACCGGCAGCACCAGGGGCAGGGTGTCGGCGCGGGCCAGGCCTTCCTTGAAGATGGTCGCCTCCAGTTCGCCGATCGCGTTCTGCTGCAGGTAGCGCAGCGTCCAGTAGCGCTCCATCGCCGCCTGGTGCGCGTTGTAGGCGGAGTAGGCGGCGTCGAAGGCGGAGATCACCGAGAACAGCTCCGCGTCCTTGGGCTTGAAGGGCGCGGCCAGGGCGGCGGTGCGGCCGTGGCGGGCCGCCGCGATGATCTGCCACTGGTTCACGAGGTCGGTGTAGCGGCGCAGCGGCGAGGTGCTCCAGGCGTAACTCTTCACGCCGATGCCGGCGTGCGGCAGCGCCTTGGTCCCCATGCGCACCTTCACGCCCGGCGCCAGGCTGGCCTGGCTGCGGTAGATGCCCGGCACGCCGATCTCCGCCAGCCACTGGCCCCAGGTGCTGTTGGCGACGATCATGGCTTCGGCCACGATCAGGTCCAGAGGGGCGCCGTGTTTGCGGATCGTGATCTCCACGGCTTCCTCGCCGGTGGGCCCCTGCTCGCCCGCGTCGGGGACGCGGAAGTTGTAGTCCGGCCGGTTGAAGTTCTCCGGCTTGCCGCGCAGCACCTCGCGCTGCGACTTCAGCTGCTTGGCGAGGCGGAACAGG
>NZ_DASSVG010000420.1:0-6358 GCF_035706265.1 Ramlibacter sp.
AATGCGGAAGTGCGGCTGCGCTCCGCGGTCGCGGGCCTAGGCGTCGCGCGGATCACGGCGACCTTCTGCGCCGAAGCGGTCGCGCGCGGGGAACTGGTGCCGCTGCTGCCGCAATGGCGCTGCGAGCCGCTCAAGGTCTACGCGCTGCTGCCGGGGCGCAGGCTGGTGCCCGCGAAGGTGCGGGAATTCCTCTCGCGCCTGGAAGACGAAGCGAGCGGGCTGCTGTGATCTCCGTAGTGCATGTCACCCCCGCGCAGGCGGGGGCCCAGAGCACGCGCGCAGCGCGTGGCATGGGACGCCCTGGATCCCCGCCTCCGCGGGGATGACGGCGTCAGGAGGCGCGTGAACGCGCGAACGCCACATACGCCTCCAGGCTCCCCGGATTCGCCATCGCATCCCGGTTCACCACCTTCTCGATCGGCTGGCCCAGCATCAGCTTCTTGATCGGCAGCTCCTGCTTCTTGCCGGTGAGCGTGCGCGGGATCTCGGCGACCTGCACGATCTCGTCGGGCACGAAGCGCGGGCTCAGGGCCGTGCGGATCGCGCCGGCGATCTTCGCCTTCATCGCTTCGTCGAGCGTCACGCCCGGGCGCAGCACCACGAAGAGCGGCATGTAGCTCGCCCGGCCCAGGTACTCCAGGTCCACCACCATCGAATCCAGCACCTCGGGGATGCTCTCCACGGCGCTGTAGATTTCCGCCGTGCCCATGCGCAGGCCATGGCGATTGATGGTGGCGTCGCTGCGGCCATAGATGATGCAGCCGCCCTCGGGCGTGATCTTCAGCCAGTCGCCATGGCGCCAGACGCCGGGGTAGGTGTCGAAGTAGCTGGAGAGATAGCGCTGGTTGCCCGGGTCGTTCCAGAAGTACAGCGGCATCGAGGGGATCGGCCGCGTGCACACCAGCTCGCCCACTTCGCCGATCACCGGCTGCCCCTGCTCGTTCCACGCTTCGACGGCGCAACCGAGCATGCGGCACTGCATCTGCCCCGGCACCTGCGGCAGCTCGCGGTTGCCGCCGATGAAGGCGCCGGCGAAGTCGGTGCCTCCCGAGATGTTGCACCACCAGATCTCCGGCACGCCGAGCGAGCGGAACTGCTCGATGCCCCAGCGCTGCACGTCCTCCGCCAGTGGCGAGCCGGTGGTGCCCAGCGCCCGCACGGATTTCAGCCCCGGCCACTGCGCGAGCTGGAGGCCCGCCTTCATGCAGTTGGAGAAGTACGCCGCGCCGGCGCCGAAGAAGGTCACGCCCAGGTCGGCGGCGAAGCGCCACAGCACGCCCCAGTCCGGCTTGTCCTTGCTGCCGGCCGGATTGCCGTCGTAGATGCAGCAGGTGGTGCCATTGAGCAGGCCCGCCATCTGCGCGTTCCACATCACCCAGCCGGTGGAGCTGTACCAGAGGTAGCGCTCGCCGCGGCTGTTCTCCTCGTAGCTGCAGCCCAGGTCGTTGTGCAGCACGCACATCATCTGCATCACGAGCAGGATGCCGCCGTGCCCGTGCACGATCGGCTTCGGCAGCCCGGTGGTGCCGCTCGAATAGACGATCCACACCGGATGGTCGAAAGGCAGCCACAGCGGCTCGAATGCGTCGACCTCGGCGCCCGAGGCACCCGTCACCTCCGCGAAGTCGGTGTGCGGCGGCAGCTTTGCGCCATCGAGACCGAGGTTGCGGTGCACCAGCACGTGCTGCACGCTGGGCAGGGCCGCCTTCAGTTCCGCGACGATGCCGGTGCGGTCGTAGTCGCGCCCGCCGTACGTGACGCCGTCGCACGCGATCAGCATCTTGGGGTCGATCTGCTTGAAGCGATCGAGCACCGCATTCGTGCCCATGTCGGGCGCGCAGATGCTCCAGACGCCCCCCAGGCTCACGACGGCGAGGAAGGCGACCATCGCCTCCGGGATGTTCGGCAGGTAGGCCGCGACGCGGTCGCCGGGCTGCAGGCCCTGGGCCTTCAGGTGCAGCGCCACGGAAGCGACCTGGCGCCGCAGCTCGGGCCAGGAGAGCTCGCGGTGCTGGCCCTTCTCGTTGCGCGCGATCAGCGCCGGCACGCCCGCCGCATGCGCGGCATCGACGTGCCGCAGCACCTGCCGCGCGTAGTTCACCTGCGCGCCCTCGAACCAGCGCGCACCCGGCATCTTCTCCTCGGCCAGCACGGCGCGGTGGGGCGTCGGCGATTCGAGCTTGAGGTACTCCCAGATGCTCTGCCAGAACGCGTCGAGGTCGCGCACCGACCACTCCCACAGGGCCTGGAAGTCGGGGAACTCGAGGCCGCGCGTGGCGCGCAGCCAGTCCTGGTAGCGGCGGATCTGGGGAACGTAGGGAGCGGACATGGGACGAGCGTAGCGCCGCCCGAGGCCGTTCCGGACCAGCGCCACTCAGGGTTTGTACGGGCGTGCGGCAGCCGGTGCCCCAGCCGAGGATCCCGCCGCTTGCAATTTCGCACGGGCGTGCTAATCTGCGCACCCATGGACGCCAGGACCTCCAAAAGCGAACTCACCCGCGCCGCCATCGTCGGCGCAGCGCTGGACCTCGCGGCGGCCGAGGGCCTGGAGTCGATCACGCTGCAGGCGGTGGCCGACCGCATCGGCCTGTCCAAGAGCGGCGTGTTCTCGCGCGTCGGCTCGCGCGAGGCGCTGCAGAAGGCAGTGGTGGACGAGTTCGGCCGCCGCTTCATCGCCGACGTGTTCGTGCCCGCCATGCAGCAGCCCAAGGGCCTGCCACGGCTGAACGAGATCATGCGCCGCTGGATCCAGCGCACCCGCGACGTGGAGGCGCACACCGGCTGCGTCTTCACCGCCGGGGCGTTCGAGCTCGACGACCGCGACGGACCCTTGCGCGAGCACCTGCTCGGCGAGGTGAACCGCTGGCGCGCCGCGCTGCGCCGCACGGTGCTGCAGGCGATCGAATGCGGGCACCTGAAGGCCGACACCGATCCCGAGCAGCTGGCCGCCGAGATGTCCAGCCTCGTCATGGGCCTGCTGCACGACATCCGCTTCCTGCGCGACCCGCGCGCCGCCGACCGCGCCCAGGCCACCTGGGCGCGCCTGCTGCACACCTACCAGAGCTGAGTTCCACCCTTCCCACCTGACGGCATCCTCCGCCTTCATTTCGCACGACCGTGCGCAGAAAGGATCCCCATGGCCTCCGACACCCCCTCCGGCGCCGCCGGCCTCCCCGCCGGCTTCTACGGCGAGACCCTCGGCATCCGGCTGTTCCGGCTCGGCCTGCGCGGCTCGCAGGCGCTGTGGCCGCAGCTGGCGGTGCGCGCCGCCGCGCGCCTGTTCACCACGCCGCTGCCGCCCAAGTGGCTGCACCGCGGCGCGTGGCCCGAGGGCTGGCGCATCGAGCCGTGGCCGTTCGAGCGCGCCGGCCTCACGCTCTACACGCCGGCATCTGCGTCGGAGGACGCACCGGTCGCCCTGCTCGTGCACGGCTGGGCCGGCCACGCGCGGCAGCTGCTGCCGCTGGCCGAAGCGCTGGCCGAGCACGGCTGGCGCCCCGTCGTGCTGGAGCTGCCGGCGCACGGCCGCAGCGCGGGCAGCCGCAGCAACCTGCCGCAGTTCGCGCGCGCCATCGAGTACGTCGTGCAGCGCCTGCAGGCCCAGGGCCGCCCGGTGCGCCTGCTGGCCGGCCACTCGCTGGGTGCCAACGCCGCCGCCTACGCCGCCAGCCGCGGGCTGCCCATCGAGCGCCTGGTGCTGCTCGCCCCGCCCGCCTCGCCGCGCGCCTACACGCGCTACTTCGCCCAGGTGTTCGGGCTGCGCGAGCCCGTGCGCGCCGGCCTGCAGCAGCACATCGAGCAGCGCGAAGGCGTGCTGATGCACCAGTTCGAGCCCCGTGCCGTCGGGCCGCGCATCGCGGCGCCGACTCTCGTCGTGCACGACCGCGGCGACCGCATCAACGGCTTCGCCGACGGCGAGGCGTTCGTGCGCGCCATCGCCGGTGCGCGGCTCGTCGCCACCGAAGGACTGGGCCACCGCAAGCTGCTGCACGACGCGAGCGTGATCGCGCGCGTCGTGCTGTTTGCAGCTGGCTGACCGCCGTCGCCTCCTTTCTTGCGTGCCCCCGGCATTGCTCCTAGCATCGGCCGGTTTGGCACCAAGGAAGGAGAACGACAGATGGGCCTGTTCGACTGGACGGAGAAGCCTGCAGCAGTGCTGCAGCAAGGGGGCGTGATCGCCCCCGACGAGCGCCTGCCCTGGCCGCAGACCGCGGCCATGGGCGTGCAGCACGTGATCGCGATGTTCGGCGCGACGGTGCTGGCGCCCATCCTCATGGGCTTCGATCCCAACATCGCCATCCTCATGAGCGGCATCGGCACGCTGCTGTTCTTCGTGATCACGGGCGGCAAGGTGCCCAGCTATCTCGGCTCCAGCTTCGCCTTCATCGGCGTCGTGATCGCGGCCAGCGCGTATGCCGGCAAGGGCCCCAACACCAACATCGGCGTGGCGCTGGGCGGCATCATCGCCTGCGGCGTGGTCTACGCGATCATCGGGGCCATCGTGCACGCCATCGGCACCGGCTGGATCGAGCGCCTGATGCCGCCGGTGGTGACGGGCGCCGTGGTGGCGGTGATCGGCCTCAACCTGGCCGGCATCCCGATCAAGAACATGGCGGCCAACAACTTCGACAGCTGGATGCAGGCCGTGACCTTCGTCTGCGTCGGCCTGGTGGCCGTGCTCACGCGCGGCATGGTGCAGCGGCTTCTGATCCTGGTGGGGCTGGTGATCGCCAGCGTGATCTACGCCATCCTCACCAACGGCCTCGGGCTGGGCAAGCCGATCGACTTCTCCGGCGTCGCCAGCGCCGCCTGGTTCGGCGCGCCGGGCTTTTCGGCGCCGGTGTTCAGCGGGCCCGCGATGCTGCTGATCGCGCCGGTGGCGATCATCCTGGTGGCCGAGAACCTCGGCCACATCAAGGCGGTGACGGCCATGACCGGCCGCAACCTGGACCAGTACATGGGCCGCGCCTTCCTCGGCGACGGCGTGGCCACCGTGGTGAGCGGCTTCGCGGGCGGCACCGGCGTCACCACCTATGCCGAGAACATCGGCGTGATGGCGGCCACCAAGATCTATTCGACGGCGGTGTTCTTCTTCGCGGCGCTGATCGCGGTGGTGCTCGGCTTCTCGCCCAAGTTCGGCGCCGTGATCCAGGCCATCCCGCTGCCGGTGATGGGCGGCGTGAGCATCGTGGTGTTCGGCCTGATCGCGGTGGCCGGCGCCAAGATCTGGGTCGACAACCGGGTCGACTTCTCGCAGAACAAGAACCTGATCGTGGCGGCCATCACGCTGGTGCTGGGCACCGGCGACTTCACGGTGAAGTTCGGCGGCTTCGCGCTGGGCGGCATCGGCACCGCCACCTTCGGCGCGATCCTGATCTACGCCCTGCTCAATCGCAACACCTCCACCGGCGTGTCGGTGGCCGACGCGCCCAACGTGGAGACCACGACGGCGCAGCGCCCGCGCTAACATCGCGCCCCATGCCGATCTGGACCCGCCCCATCTCCGTCGAGGAACTCACGCACATCCACGAAAACACCGCGCCCCGGCACCTGGGGATCGAGTTCCTGGAGGTCGGCGACGATTACGTGAAGGGGCGGGTGCCGGTGGACGCGCGCACGGTGCAGCCGTACGGCATCCTGCACGGCGGCGTGAGCGTGGTGCTGGCGGAGACGCTGGGCTCGACTGCGGCGGCGCATTGCGCGCCGCCCGGGCACCGGGTGGTCGGGCTGGACATCAATGCGAACCACATCCGCGCCGCGTCATCGGGGTGGGTGACAGGGGTTGCCAAGCCCGTGCACGTCGGGCGCAGCACCATGGTGTGGCAGATCGAGATGCGCAACGACGCGGGCGAGCTGACCTGCGTGTCGCGGTTGACGTTGTCGGTGTTGGCGCCGCGGTGAGCAGCCGCGAGGCCGCGCGGTATTCGCGGTATTCGCAGGCTGGCGCTGAGCGGCGACAGCCCGAAGCCCAGCGCTTGCGGCGGCCAAGAAAAACCCCGGCGCTTCGCGCCATCGCTGGGCTTTCGCTTCGCTCCAGCACCAGCCTACGAGGAGCCAGCCTCCGAGCGCTTCAAGCGCTCGCTCTTCCAGTACACGTCGTCGCCGCCATTCATGCGGTTGAATACGCGCGCCAGCACGAACATCAGGTCCGACAGGCGATTCAGGTACTGCCGTGGGGCGTCGCGCACGCTCTCCTGCGCGCCCAGGGCCACCAGCGCGCGCTCCGCGCGGCGGGCCACGGTGCGGCAGACGTGCGCCTGCGCGGCGGCGCGGTTGCCGGCGGGCAGGATGAACTCCTGCAAGCGGGGCAGCTGCGCGTTGTGATGCGCCAGCGCGGCGTCCAGCGCCGCCACCGCTT
>NZ_DASSVG010000421.1:0-5826 GCF_035706265.1 Ramlibacter sp.
CCTTCATCGTCGAGAAGGCCGAGATCGACCGGCTGGTCAACGCCATCGGCGAGGCCCTCACCGAAACGGCCTGAGGCGGCAGCCGTCTTCAGGCGCCGGCCAGCGTCGCCTCCCGCTGCGCCACGGCGGTTGGCTGCCCCAGCAAGCCGTCGGCGATGCGCCGCGCGGTATTGAGCGAATCGGTGAGACCCAGGTGACCGTGCCCGGTGGCGAGCCACAGGCCCGCAAGACCGGGCGCGGCGCCGACCACCGGCACCGAGTCGGGCATGCAGGGGCGGTGCCCCATCCAGGTGTGCGCCGGCAGGTCGCGCAATGCCGGGAAGCTCTCGCGGGCGACGCGCGCGAGCGCAGCGGCACGGCGCTCGTCCGGGGGCGCGGCCAGGCCGGCGATCTCCACCGTGCCGCCGGCGCGCAAGCCGTCCTCCATCGGCGCGAGGAAGATCTTGCGGTCGGCCAGCACCACCGTGCGCGAGATGACGCTGCCGCCGCCCTCGAACTGCGCGTGGTAGCCGCGCTGCGTTTCGAGCGCGAGCCGGATTCCGAGCGGCGCCAGCAGCGCGCGCGACCAGGCGCCGCCCGCCACGACCACGTCATCGAAGCTGGCGCCGTCCGCCTCGCCCGAAGCCTGCAGCATCCACTCGGACCCCCGGGGCTGCAGGCCTTTCACTTCGGTGCGCACGATGCGCCCCCCGGCCGCCGCAAAGGCGCGTGCCATGGCCTGCACGTAGCGGAAGGGATTGAGGATGGTGGCGTGATCCGCGAGGTACATGCCCACGCGGTAGTGCCGCGGGGCGTTGGGCTCCAGCGCCTCGATGCCCGCGCGGTCGAGCCGTTCCACCTTCACGCCGTAGGCCTGGCGCAGCCGCCAGCCCCCAGCATCCTTGGCGAGGGCGGCATCGTCCGGGTAGAGGTGCAGGTGTCCGCGCTTCAGCAGCAGTTCGGGGACGCCCAATTCGCGCGTCATCGCCTCGTGGGCCTCCACCGCTCCGGCGTGCAGCGCGGCGAGCCTGGCGGCCGAGGCTTCCACCCTGGCCGGATTCGCCGAAGCCAGGAAGCGCAGCAGCCAGGGCAGGGCGCGCGGCAGATACCGCCAACGCAGGAACAGCGGGCTCTCGGGATCGAGCAGCATGCCCGGCACGGAAGCAGTGACACCCGGCATGGCAACCGGGGCCACCGAGCCGGGGCTGATCGCGCCCGAGTTGCCATAGCTGCAGCCGCGGCCAGGCTCGTCGCGATCGAGCAGCGTCACGTCGGCGCCGCGCTTGCGCAGGGCCAGCGCGATGCTGGTGCCGACGACACCGGCGCCGACCACGGCCACGCGCCTCGCTCTGGAGGCGGCATCCTTCGCATTGCGCGGGTCCATCAGCGGGCCTTGGGTCGCTTGTCCGACACGATCCGGCCGTCCTTCAGCACCAGCTGCAGGCGACGCACGTGATTGATGTCCTCCAGCGGATTGGATCCGACCACGATCAGGTCGGCGATCTTTCCCTTTTCCACCGTGCCGAGATCCTCGCCCATGCCGCACACCGCGGCGCCGTGGCGCGTGGCGGCCACGAGGGCCTGCCAGGGCGTCGCGCCGTCGCGGACCCACAGGCCCAGTTCCAGCAGCGCCGCATCCTTCAGTGGCCGGATGTCGGAGCCGAGCGCCATCTTCACGCCGGCCTTCAACGCCTTGCGGAACCACTCCTGGTGGGTGCCGGAGGCAGCGTCGGCACGGCAGCACAGCGAGTGCGAGAGGTTGCGGTTCTTCACCCAGCGCTGCTCCCAGTCGTTGGTCGCCTGGGTCGGAGTCAGGTGACTGATCGAGAGCGTCGGCACGTACCAGACGTCGTGCTCGAGGAAGAGCTCGATGCACTCGTCGTCCATGATGTAGCCGTGTTCCACGGTGTGGGCGCCGAGCCGGATGGCCGCCTTGACGGACTCGGGGTTGGTCGCATGCGCCATGACCTTGAAGCCGCGCAGCTTGCAGATGTCGAATGCTGCCTTGAGTTCGTCCGGCAGCAGGAACGAGCGGCTGTGCTGGTCCCAGGCGGGACCCATGATGCCGCCGGAGAGGTTCAGCTTGATCTGGTCGACGCCGTTGCGGATCTGCTCGCGGATCGCCTTCACGAAGCCGTACGGACCGTCCACCTCGAGGGCGTGGCCGGAGCCCAGGAAGTGGCCGCCGGTGGTGGTGAGAAAGTAGCCGGCCGCCACCAGGCGCGGCCCCAGGTGCTGGCCGGAATCGAAGGCGCGCTTCCAGGCCACGTCCATGTAGTCGTGGGTGCCGGCGCAGCGCATGCCCACGACGCCGGACTCGAGCAGCGCCGCCTGCATCTGGTGGCCGAACATGGTCACCTGCGAGGCGAGCGGTCCTTCGACGACCGACTTGTAGTCCGGATGGATGTGCACGTCCCAGAGGCCCGGCATCAGGTAGGCACCGCGCAGGTCGATCACTTCGGCGTCGCCGACGGAGGGCACGCTTCCTGCGTCGAAGATGTCCTTGATGCGGCCGTCCTCGATCAGGACGGCGGTGTCCGCACGCGGCGTGGGTTGGACGCAATCGATCAGCGTCGCATGGGTCAGCAGGGTTCGCATGAAGAGGGCAGTGGGCTCGAACGGTTACTCGGCAACGATGCCGACCTTGGACGCCAGGTCCTTGTACTTGTTCACTTCCGCTTGCACGAAGCGGCCGAACTCCTCCGGCGACTGCGGCGAGGCGACGATACCGCGGTCCGCATACGCCTTGGACAGTTCGGGCGAGCGCAGCACCGCGCCGGCGGCGGCGTTGATGCGCTCGATTATGGAGTGCGGCGTCTTCGCCGGCGCGAACAGGCCGAACCAGGTGCCGCCGGTGAAGCCGGGCAGGCCCGCTTCGTCGAAGGTGGGAACCTGGGGCGCGCTGGCCAGGCGCTGGCGGGTGGCCACGGCCAATGCGCGCAGCTTGCCCGCACGCACGTGCTCCAGCACGGCTGGCGGCGTATCGAAGGTGTACTGCACCTGGCCGGCGAGCAGGTCCACGATCGAGGGGCCGCTGCCCTTGTACGGGATGTGCACGGCTTGCGTGCCCGCCATCAGCTTGAACAGCTCGCCTCCCAGGTGGTTGGAGGTGTTGTTGCCGAAGGAAGAGTAGTTGAGCTTGCCCGGATGCGCCTTGGAATAGGCGATGAATTCCCGCAGCGTGTTCACCGGCAGGGCGGGGTTGACGACCAGCAGGAAGGGCACCTGGCCCACCAGCGTGATCGGCTGCAGGTCCCGCACGGGGTCGTACGGCATCGCCTTCATGGTGATGGGAGCGATCGCCACTTCCGGCGCGGCGGCCAGCAGCAGCGTGTACCCATCGGGCTCGGCCCGCACGACGGCGTTGGCAGCCACCGTGCCGCCCGCACCCGCGCGATTCTCGACCACGATCTGCTGGCCCAGGCGGCGCCCAAGTTGTTCGGCCAGCATGCGGCCGGCGACGTCCGTGCTGCCTCCGGGCGGATACCCGATCAGCGTGCGGACCGGGCGCGTCGGCCAGGAAGGGGACTGCGCGAAGGAAGGCGCCTGGGTGGCGGCCGCGGCGGAAGCGAGCAGGAAGGTACGACGACGCATGGGAACTCCAAAGACGATGGTCCGGCCGCGGCCGGTGATGGCGGACGCCGCACTGTAGGGGGCTCGCGCACCGGAGCGCAATATGCGAATATCGGAATGCAATAAACCCCGGAGACTTCCCGATGCCCCGACTTCTCACCGTCGCCGCTGCCCAGACCGGCAGCGTGGCCGACGGCGCGCTGGCCGCCGGTGCCGACAGCGCCCATGCGATGCTCGACGAGGCCGCGCGCCAGGGCGTGCGGCTGCTCACGTTCGGCGAGTTGTTCCTCACGCCGTTCTTCGCCAATCGGCTCGAGGAGGACTTCGACCGCTGGTTCTTCCTGGACACGCACGAGGTGCTGCTCGGGCTGCGCGAGAAGGCGCGCCGGCACGGCATGGCGCTGGTGCTTCCGTTCGCCGAGCGGGCCGGCGACGGCTGGTTCAACAGCGCGTTCGTGTATGACGAGAACGGCCGCGAGGTCGGCCGCTACCGCAAGACGCACATTCCGGCGTACTTCCCGGCCGAAGGCCCGGGCGGCACCGGCAGCTTCGAAAAGTTCTACTTCGCTCCGGGTGCGAAGCTCGAGGTGTATCCGGTGGCCGGCACGCGCATCGGCGTCCAGATCTGCAACGACCGGCTGTACCCCGAGGCCTCGCGCGTGCTCGCGCTCGCCGGCGCCGAGCTGATCGTGATGCCGATCGCCTTCTCCACCTACGCCGACCCGGAGCAGCGCAGTTCCATCTGGGAGATCCCGCTGCGCGCGCGGGCGTACGAGAACGGCGTCTACGTGCTCGCCTGCAACCGCGTCGGCACCGAAGGGCCGCGGCACCACCTCGGGCGCAGCATGGTGGTGGATCCGCGCGGCATGATCGCGGCGGAGGCCGGCACGCAGGCCCCGCAGTTGCTCACCGCGGAAATCGACCTCGACGCCGTGCCGGCCGCACGCAAGAAGTTCCCCTGGTGGCGCGACCGCCGCCCCGACCTGTACCGCTCGCTCGCGGCTCCCGAGTGAGCGCATGGCGACTGCACGCAATGCCGCCGCTGCGGCCGGGTCGCGCCAGGCACCGGAGCACGAGAGCCCTTTGTTCCTGGGGTCGGTCGCGAAGTGCTTCCAGGTGCTGGAGGCGCTCAACACGGTGGGCCGGCCGGTCGGCCTCACCGAGATCGCCAGTCTCTCCGGGCTGGACCGCAGCGGAGTCCAGCGCATCACCCACACGCTGCGCGTGCTGGGCTACCTGCGCCAGGATCCGGGGACCAAGGCCTTCCGCCTGTCCGGCCGCATGCTGGAGTTCGGCCACACGGTGCTCGCCACCAACCGCCTGCGCGAACGCGCGCAGCCGCACCTGGAGGCGCTGAACCGGCGCACCGGCGAGACGGTCAACCTGATGGAGCTCGAAGGCGAGGAGATCGTGTACGTCTCGCGTTTCCCGAGCATCCATGCCGTCAGCGTCGACCTGCACGTGGGCTCCCGCTTGCCGGCCTTCTGCACGGCGGCGGGCCGCGCCATCCTCTCGCGCCTGGATGCGGCGGAGGCGCTGACCCACCTGAAGGCGGCGCGCCGCACGCGCATGACGCCGCACACCGTGACCGACCTGAACGGCCTGCGCGAGCGGCTGGAGCAGGCGCGCGAACTGGGCTACGCGCTGAACGACCAGGAGGCCTTTCTCGGCGACGTCTCGGTGGCGGCTCCCCTGATGGACCACAGAGGCCACCCGCTCGGCGCCGTCAACATCGCCGTGCCGTCACCGCGATGGAAGGTGGAGGACGTGGTCGCGCGGCTCGTGCCTGCTCTGCTCAGGACGGCGGCGACGATCAACGACGAGTTGAAGTACTTTTAGAGGTCGCTCGCCGCTATTTCGGGTCGATCCCCGCGTCCTTCATCAGCTTGGCGGTCTTCGTAATCTCCGCCTTCATCACCGCAGCGAATTCCGCCGGACCGAAGCCCTCGGTCGGCACCTCGGCGCCCACCTACGCCAGTTCGCGAATGAACTCCGGGTTCTGCATGTTCTTCCCCATCGCGGTGCGCAGGCGCTCCACGACTTCCGCGGGTGCGCCCTTAGGAGCGACCAACCCGTCCAGGGCACCAAGTCGAAGCCGGGCAAGCACTGTTCCGCGATGGTGGGAGCGTTCGGCAGGATGGACTTGCGCTTGGCCGTGGTCATGCCGATCGGCTGGGTCTTGCCGCTCTTGATCAGGGAGACGCTGCTGACGATCGTGTCGGTGTAGAGGTTCACGTGGCCGCCCATCAGCGCGGGCAGGGCTTCCGAGGCCCC
>NZ_DASSVG010000422.1:0-5000 GCF_035706265.1 Ramlibacter sp.
AGCAGTGGTGGCTGTCGCCGCTGCTGCAAGGCATGTCGGAGAACACGGTGTACTTCGGCGCCAGCGCGCTCACCGCCGTGACCGACAACGCAGCGCTCACCTACCTCGCCTCGCTGGTGGACGGCCTGAGCGAGGAGTTCAAGTACTCGGTGGTGGCCGGCGCGGTGACCGGCGGCGGCCTCACCGTGATCGCCAACGCGCCCAACCCCGCCGGCTTCGCCATCCTGCGCTCGCACTTCGAGGACGAGGCGATCCATCCGCTGGGGCTGTTCCTGGCCGCGCTGCCCGCCACGCTGGTGGCGATGGCGGCGTTCCGGCTGCTGTAGGGAGGTGGCCATGACCGACTGGCTCGACGAACTGGCTGCGTGGTGGTCCGCGCTGCCGACGGAGTGGATGTTCCTGCTGGTGCTGCCGCTGCTGGTGGGCGCCGTGGGCCTGCTCGTGGACCGCGGCACCCAGGAGCGGGAACCGCGCCGCGCCGCCGCGCCGGCGCGCCGCCGGCCGCATCGCCAGCCGCGCGAGCAGTAGGTCCTCCTTCGCCCCCCCACCATAATCCTGCGCATCGCAGGAGGGGGGCAGAATGGACCGGCTGCAGTCGATGCGGGTGTTCCAGCAGGTGGTGGAGGAAGGCGGCTTCGCCGCGGCGGCACGCAAGCTGGGCCTGGCCACGGCGGTCGTCTCGCGGCTGGTGAGCGACCTCGAACAGCACCTGGGCGTTCGGCTGCTGCAGCGCACGACCCGCAGCCTCTCGCTGACGCAGGCCGGCGCCACCTACCTCGAGCGGCTGCGCGTGATCCTGGGCGAGATCGACACCGCCGAGGCCATGGTGCAGGACCAGGCCCAGGAAATGAGCGGCATCGTGCGGGTGCTGGCGCCGCCGATCGTGGCGGTGCACCTGCTGGCGCCGGCGGTGGTGGATTTCCAGCGCGAACATCCCGACGTGCGCGTGGACGTGCAGGTGGAGGATTCGCCCGACCCGGCGGTGCACGAGTACGACCTGGCGGTCCTCAGCGGCGCCACGACCATCGACCCCGGCTTCGTCGCACGCCCCATCATCTACAGCGAATCGGTGCTCTGCGCGTCGCCGGCCTACCTGCGCCAGCGCGGGGAGCCGGCCGCGCCGGAAGACCTGCTGCGCCACCGCGTGCTGCGCCTGCGCCTGCCGGCGACGCGGCTCGGCCCGTTGCGGCTGCTGGATCCGGCAAACGCGGACCACGTGCTGGAGGTGGACGTGGTGCCCGCCTTCACCGCCAACCACTCCGACACGCTGCTGCGCGCCATGCTGGAAGGCGGCGGCATCGGCACCCAGCCGATCGACATCATTGCGCCGCTGCTGGAGGCCGGCACGCTGCAGCGGGTGCTGGCGCCATGGATCACGGCCCGCCTGAGCCTGCTGGCCGCCATGCCGAGCCGCAAGTTCATGCCCTCGCGCACGCGCGCCTTCCTCGACCACCTGCTGCAGCACGCCCGCGGGACACTCGCCAACCTCGAGCTGGACCTGCCGCAGCCCTGATCTCCGTTGTTGCTGTTTCAGCAAAACCCGATGCGCATCCGGCCTCCCCTGGGCTGATGTGGGTCAAACGGGCGCCAGAGCGCGGTTTGGACAATTCCCGCATCCCGTGCTCAACTACTCGCCCCGGCGATCATTGCGGGCCCTGTGCGTAAACGCACATCGCAACGCCGGGCTGGTTCCCTACAGTGCGGGTTGCGCTGGCGGTCCGCCGCCGCCTGTCGAATCCACCGATTGACCCTGAAACCGAGAGAGAGACTCATGAACATCCGCAGCACCGTTTCGATCGCCATCGCCGCCGCCGGCCTGGCCCTGTCCGCCGTCTCGTTCGCGGCGCCGGCGCCGGCCCCCGCCGGCAACTACAAGGTCGATCCGGCCCACTCCGGCGCCTTCTTCGAGATCGGCCACATGGGCGGCATCAGCCGCTTCATGGGCCGCTTCAACGACATCGCCGGCGACCTGGTGGTGGACGCGCCCGAGAAGAGCAAGATCAACGTCACCATCAAGACCGACAGCGTCGACACCAACCACGAAGGCCTGAACAAGCACCTGAAGAGCCCCGACTTCTTCAACGCGGTGCAGTTCCCGACCCTGAGCTTCGTCTCCACCGGCGTCAAGCTCGATGGCAACGGCGAAGGCACCGTGGCCGGCAACCTGACGCTGCACGGCGTGACCAAGCCCGTGACGCTGAAGCTGAAGCACATCGGCTCCGGCAAGGGCATGAAGGGCGAGCAGCGCGTGGGCTACGTGGCCACGGGCACCATCAAGCGCACCGACTTCGGCATGACCTACGGCGTGCCGGGTGCGGCCACCGACGAAGTGGACCTGCGCATCGGCATCGAAGCCATCAAGCAGTAATCGCGTACCGGCCGGCCCCACGGGGCCGGCCACCCGTTCCCGAAGGAGTCGTCCATGCCCGAGAGTTCCCTCATGCTGCAGCTGCTGTGGCAGAGCGTCCTCGTCCCCGCGATCGTCGCCCTGGCCCTGCTGGCTGCGAGCCGCGCCTTGCGCCTGAACGCGGTGGTGGCCGTGGCCGCCGCCTTCATCGCTTCTTATTTCGCGACCCTGCACCAGCAGTGGTCGCTGGTGCCGCACGTGGCGCTGGACTGGATGCCGTGGATCGCGGTCGGCGCGGCCGCCGCGGCCCTGGGCGTGGAACGCAGTTCCTCCGGCGCGGCGCGCTTCGCGCTGCGACTGGTGGTCGGCCTCGTCGCCGCCACCATCGTGGTGTGGGGTGCGCTGGCCAGCCTCGGCGTGCCCAAGGCGGCCCTGGCGGCGGTGGTGGCCGCGGTGCTGATCGCTTTCGTCTGGAGCGCCTTCGCGAAGGCCCCCGAAGGCGGCGCCCGCAGCCCGCTGCTGCTGGCCGTGGTGGCCGGCGGCACCGGCCTGTCGCTGATGCTGGATTCCAGCCAGCAGATCGGCCAGCTCGGTGGCGCGCTGGCCGTGGCGCTGGGCGCCTGCATGCTGGTGAACCTGCCGAAGACCCGGGTGGCTTTTCCGCCCGCGGCGGCTGGCGTCGCGGTGGTACTGCTCGGTGCGTTGATCCTCAATGCGCACCTGTATGCCGGCTTCTCGCTCGGCTATGTGGCGCTGCTGGTGATCGCGCTACTGGCGGATGCGCTGCTCGCGGCCGGCGTGCGGCTCGGCGGCCGCGCCCCGAAGCCCAGCTCGTGGATCCCGGCCGCGGTGCTGACGGTGATTCCCGTGGCGGCCACCATCGCGATGGTGCTGAAGGCGGCGCAGGAGCACGGGGGGTATTGAGCCCCTAGTGGTGATGGCCGTGGCCGCCGCCATGGCCGCCATGACCGCCATGGCCACCTTCTCCGCCATATCCGCGCAGCTGCGCGTAGTGGCGCACCTGCTCGGGCCGCAGCAGCGCGGTCTGGGCGAGATGGGTCTTGAGGTGCTCGGCGCGCAGCTCGCCTTGCAGGCGGGCGATTTCGCCGGTGAGCTTGCGGATGGTGGCTTCGTCGGCGCGGCGGGCCGCGAACGCTTCGTCGAGCGCGCGCTCGGCATCCACAATCGACGCCCCTAGCTGGCGCGCCGCCGCCTTGTGCTCCGTCAGCAGCTTGCGCGTGGCGGCACGCTGCTCGCCGGTGAGCTGCAGCTGGTTGGCCAGCTCCATCACGTGCATCGGCCCGGGGTAGCCATTGAGCTCCGCGGCCTTCGCCAGGCCCATGCCCTTGCCTTCCAGCAGGTCCTGCCGCTCCTGGTCCGAGAGCGACTTGATTTCGCGCGCCTGCTGGCCCGCATAGGGGCTGGGCGTGCCCTGCGCCCACGCGGTCCCGGCCAGCGCGCCGGCCAGGATCAGGATCTTCAGCAACATCGTTGTCTCCGGTCGTCGTGGCATGGCCGCACGCCCCCATGGCGCAGGCCAGCTCCTCCACGGCCGCGATCATAGGCATCCGGCGGGAATGCGCCAGCCTCCGCGAGGCAGCGTCGGCCGCCCGCCGCAGCGGGCAGGGCGCGCTGGTTCCCGCCGCCGCAGGCGTGACAACGCGTCACTCCCGACAGCGCTCCCTCACACCTGCTTGCATTGCGCTGCTTCCCTTGTCGGGCGGCGCGCGCCTAGCATCTGCGCCATGCGACGGCGCGAGCCTCCACGCCGGGACTGGCCGGAGCCGCCCGCAGGCGGCCCCGCCCCGGACCGTTGCTACGCGCCGGAAACGCTGCTGGTGCCGAACGCCGCGCCGGGCGAGGAGGACGAGCGGGTGCGCGCCATCGTCTCGGCCCTGCCGGATGGCGCCGGGCCGTTGCGCCGCATCGGGATCTGCAATGCCGCCGGCGCGATCTACCGCGAGGTCGCCCTGCACGGGCCGGTACAGTTGCTCTACTTCTGGGCCGGGCTGAACGCGCTCGGCTACCGCCAGCGGACCCCCGAGGACCAGGCGTTTTCCAAGTACTGGCTGCTGTTCGGGCGCGAGGGCACAGAAAGACGGCCGCTGGATGGCGGCCGTTAAATAGGTACCTTCAGGTTAACGCAGAAGATTTATAACTCTGCATCGAAGCCCTGTCCAGTGGGCCTTTCGTAAAAACCTTCGCCCGTGCGCCTCCTCCTTGAGGACGATGCCCGGCGCCTCCGCGGGGCGCATCCTGCCGCTCCTGCGACCATGACACCCACCGCCCTCCAAGGCGGATCGCCCCGCAGCAGCCTGCTCGCCCGGCGTCCCCTGCACGAGGACGACGAGAAGCTCCTGCAGGTGATCGCCAGCCTGCCCACCGCGCCCTCGGGCGGCAGGCACGCCATTGCGGGCATCTGCAACCGCAACGGCCAGGTGTACCGGCGGGTGGAGCTGTTCAGCGCGCTCGAGCTGTTCGTGCTGATCGCGCGCCTGAACGCCCTTGGCTTCGTGCAGGAGTCCGGCATGCGCGCCGGCAAGCACGCCTACGACGTGGTGTTCCGCAAGCTGCCGAAGCGCCGCGACCCGGACGAGACCGGCACCTGAAGGACTTGCCGTCCAAGCCGGTCCAGGCCGTGCCCCGGCGTGCA
>NZ_DASSVG010000423.1:0-2907 GCF_035706265.1 Ramlibacter sp.
CGGCCGGGGAAAGGCCGCCGTCGGCGAAGGCGCCGACCACCACGCAATCGACGTTGGCGGCGGCAGGGGCGGTGGCGTTCAGGGCGAATTCAAGGCTCATCGACGGATTCCCGGGCGGATTCAGTAAGATCGTGTTCGATAAAATCTGGCCGGCCCGGGGCGCAAGAGCGCAGGGCCGGCGAACCGCCAAGTGTAGTGCAAGCCGCGGCGCAGGCCGCGAGGCGCACGTCCCAAGCCCGCCCCCGGAGCACGATGCTCAAGCTCGACCGCTACCTGTTGCGCGAACTGGTCCAGGCCACGTTCGCCGCGTTGATCGTGCTCTCGGTCGTCAGCCTCGGCGGCGTGTTCACCGACGTGCTCAGCGACATCGCCCGCGGCCGGGTTCCGGCCGGGCTGATGCTGTCCCAGCTGGGGCTGCAGACGATCCGCTACCTGCCGATGATCCTGCCGCTGGGGCTGATGATCGGCCTGCTGCTCGGTTTCGGCCGCCTGTACCGCGATTCGGAAATGCCGATCCTGACCTCGATCGGGGTCGGCCCGCGCCGGCTGCTGCGGCCCTGGGCGTGGCTGGTGCTGCCGATGGTGGGGCTGATCGCGCTGTGCTCGCTGTGGCTCGGGCCCTGGGCCAAGCGCACCTCGGACGAGATGGTCGCCGCCGGCAACCGCAACCTGCTGGTCGCGGGGCTCGACGCGGGGCGCTTCACCGAATTGCCGGGCGGGGGCGGCGTGGTCTACGTCGGCGCGATGTCGAACGACGGCACCCACCTGCAGCGCATCTTCGTCTATCGCCAGGACGGCGACCGCCTCGACGTGACCACCGCCACCGGCGCCACGCTCAAGATCGAAGGCGGGACCCAGCGCTTCCTCGACCTCAAGGACGGATTCCGGGTCGAGGGCCCGCTGGACAGCGGGCGCGATTACCGGCTGATGCGCTATGCGCGCAACGAACTGCGCATGCCCATGTCCAAGGCCGAGGACAGCCCGCGCAACCCGCAGGGCCTTCCGATCGGCGAATTGTTGTCCGATCCCCGCCCGCAGGCCGGGGCGCAGCTGCATTTCCGCATCGCGCCGCCGTTGCTGGCGCTGGCGTTCGCGCTGATGGCGGTGCCGCTGGCGCGCAGTTCGCCGCGGCAGGCGCGCTACGGCCGGTTGCTGCTGGGCTTCCTCGCCTACCTGTTCGGCATGAACCTGATGCTGCTCGGCACCGACTGGCTGGGCAGCGGCAAATTGCCGATGGCCGCCGGCCTGTGGTGGCTGTTGCTGCCGTTGCTCGCGGCCGGTGCCTGGTTCTACTTCACCGACGGGCGCGTGCGCCGGCCACGGAGGCGCGCATGAAGCCGTTCCCGAAGATCCATGATCTGTACGTCGGCCGCGTGCTGCTCGGCACGGTGCTGCTGACCTGGACGGTGCTGATCGGGCTGGACGTGGTGATGGCGGTCGTGACCGAACTGGGCGACGTCGGCACCGGGCGCTACGGCTTCGGCAACGCGGTGGCGGTGGTCGCGCTGACCATCCCGCGGCGCGCCTACATGCTGTTCCCGACCGCCGCGGTGATCGGCGCATTGATGGGCCTGGGCCAGCTCGCCGCGAGCTCGGAGCTGACAGCATTGCGCGCGCTGGGCCTGTCGCGCCGACGGCTCGGCCTGGCCGTTGCCGGCGCCTTGGCAGTGCTGACCGCGCTGATGGTGGTGAACGGCGAAACCCTCGGCCCCTGGGGCCAGCAGCGCGCCGATGCGCTGAAGGCTTCGGCCAAGTCCAACGACATGATCGTGGCCCGCTACAGCGGCCTGTGGGCGCGCGAAGGCGACACCTTCCTCAACGCGCAGACCGGGCAGGAGCGCGGCGAAGGCGACAAGCGCTACCTCGAATTGCAGGGCGTGCGCCTGTACGAATTCGCCAAGGACGGGCGGCTGGAATCCATCGCCCGCGCAGGCAGCGCCGAGCACCATCCGGGCGGCTGGCTGCTGCACGACGTCCGGCGCACCTGGTTCGAGCAGCGCTCCGTGACCGAGACCGAGGCGATGGAGGAACGCTGGACCTCGAAGCTGGACGAAACCGCGCTCGCGGCCAGCATCGCGCGTCCGCGCTACCTGTCGTCGAGCGAACTCGGCCGCAGCATCGCCTACCGCAAGCGCAACGGCCTCGATGCCAGCGAATACGAGGAGTTCTACTGGGGCCGCTGGTTCTATCCGCTCAACGTGCTGGCGCTGTGCCTGGCCGCGGTGCCGTTCGCGTTCGGTTCGCTGCGCAGTGGCGGCATGGGCAAGCGGCTCTTCATCGGCATCGTGTTCGCGCTGATGTTCTGGCTGGTGCAGACCCAGTTCGTGAAGCTGGCGGGCGTGTACAAGTTCGATTTCCGCCTCGCCTACCTGATTCCGCCGACGTTGATGCTGGCGGTGTCGGCGACGCTGTTCCGAAGGCGCTCCGGCTAGCGATTCCGCCGCAACATCCGCGTACCGCTGGCGCGGTCGTGCCACGTGAGCCGTTCGCGGTCGAACAGCGCCCACCAGAAGCCCGCGCCGGCCGGCAGCAAGGACAGCGTTCCCACTGCATAGCGTTTCCACAACGCCGTGAACGATGCGTTGCCGCCATCGGCGGACACAACGCGCAGGCGCCACGGCCGCATCCCGAGCGTCGCGCCGCCGCGGCGCCAGCTGATCGTCGCGTACAGCCCGGTGACGGCCCAGCAGCACAGCCACAGCAGCCATTGCAACGCACTGAACGGTGCGATGTTCTGGCGCGTGCCGTGGTGGCCGAGATAGGTGTAGCCGAGGGTGAATGCCGCCGACAGCAGCATCCACAACGCCAGCACGGGGAAGAAGTCGTAGACCAGCGCGAGCAGGCGCCAGCCGAGCAGTGCGCGGGGTGGTGATTCGGAATTGGACATGCGCACAGGATACGTGCCCC
>NZ_DASSVG010000424.1:0-3807 GCF_035706265.1 Ramlibacter sp.
TCATCCCGGGTGAGATGCAGGGCGTTGTGCACCTTGTGCGCGATCTCCTGCGGCAGGTTCTCGCGCACCCAGGCGCGCACCTCTTCGCGGAACTTCTGTTCTTCGGGGGTGAAGGCTAGATCCATCTGTGTCTCCGGAATTCGTCATTCCCGCGCAGGCGGGAATCCAGTGGCCCCCTCGCCTGCGCGGGGATGACGGAGTTTACGTAGGGTCGTCTGTTTTCTGGTGTCCAGGCGGTGACAAACCGAGCTGGGTGGCGAGGTCGGTGACCAGGTCGCGCAGCTCCGCCACCTCCTCCTCCAGCGCGCTCACGCGGGCGGCCAGGGCGCCGTTGCCGGCTTTCGCTTCGGCGCACGCCTCGGCTGCGGCCACGTCCACCGGCCCGCACAGCAGGTGGGCCCAGCGGGCCTCGCGCGCGCCGGCCGCGCGCGGCCACTGCACCACCAGCGGGCCGCCCGTGGCCTCGGTGCGGCTGCGCAGCTCGTCGAGGAAGGCCTCCACCGAGGAGATGTCGGCGAAGCGGTACCAGCGTTCGCTGTGGATGCGCAGTTCGCCCGCCGTCTGCGGGCCGCGCAGCATCAGCAGGCCCAGCAGCACCGCCGACTGCTCCGGCACCACCATGGCGCGCTGGAAGTTGTGCTCCCAGCGCGTCACCCGGCCGCCGCTGGTGGCAAAGGCGAGCGAGCGGCGCTTGAGGCCATCGAGTGCTTCCTGCACCTCCGCTTCGCTGAGGTTGGTGACGGGATCGCGCGCGCTCTTCTGGTTGCAGCCGGCCACCAGCGCGTTGAGCGTCATGGGGTAGCTGTCCGGCACCGTGCGGGCCTTCTCCATCAGCGTTCCGAGGACGCGGGCCTCTTCCAGGGTCAAAGGTTCCATGTGGGGATAATCGGCGCCAGCATGAAGAACATCGTGATCCTCATTTCCGGCGGGGGCTCGAACATGGCCGCCATTGTGCGCGCGGCGCAGCGCGACAACTGGCGCAAGGCCTTCGGCGCGGAAGTGACGGCCGTGATCAGCAACCGGCCCGACGCGGGCGGCCTCGCCTTCGCACGCGAGCAGGGGCTTGCCACCGAAGTGGTGGACCACAAACCTTTCCCTTCGCGCGAGGCCTTCGACGAAGCGCTGGCCGCGGCGATCGACCGCCACGTGCCGGCGCTGGTGGTGCTGGCGGGCTTCATGCGCATCCTCACGCCCGGCTTCGTGCAGCGTTACCAGGGGCGGCTGCTGAACATCCATCCCTCGCTGCTGCCCGCCTTCCCGGGCCTGCACACGCACCAGCGCGCGCTCGATGCGGGCTGCCGCTTCGCGGGCGCCACCGTGCACCAGGTCACCACGGAACTGGATTTCGGCCCGATCCTGGAACAGGCCGTGGTGCCCATCGTGCCGGGCGACACGGCCGCCACGCTGGCCGCGCGCGTGCTGACGCAGGAACACCTGATCTACCCGAAGGCGATCGCGCAGTTCCTGCGGCAGGCAGCGTAGTCGCACGCGCCCGGCGACAATCGGGGGATGCACCCCAAAGCCTTGCTCGATGCCTGCGCCGAGCTGGTCCGAGAAGTCCTCCGCTTCGACCATCCCGCCGACGCCGTGGTGTCGCGCTACTTCCGCGAGCACCGCTCGCTCGGCCCGCGCGAGCGCGCCACGCTGGCCGAGACCGCCTATGCGGTGATCCGGCGCAAGCTGCTGTTCGAGCACTTTGCCGGCTCCGGCAGCGGCCCGCGCGAGCGCCGGCTGGCCATCCTCGGTTTCTACGGCGATCGCGATTTCCTCAAGAGCGCGCTCAACGAGCAGGAGAAGGCCTGGCTGGACCAGTGCGACGCGGTGGACCCCGCCACCCTCTCCGAGCGGCACCGCCACAACCTGCCGGAGTGGCTGGTCGCCCCGCTGAAGGCGCAGCTCGGCGAGGAGTTCTGGCCCCTGGTGGCAAGCCTGGACCAGACGGCGCCGCTGGACCTGCGCGTCAACACCCTCACCGACAAGCGCGAGGACGTGCGCTCGGAGCTGGCCCTGGCGGACATTCGCGCCACCCCCACGCCGTATTCCCCCTGGGGCCTGCGGCTGGAGGGCAAGCCGGCGCTGCCCCGGCTGGACGCCTTCGCGCGCGGCGCCATCGAGGTGCAGGACGAGGGCTCGCAGTTGCTGGCATTGCTCACCGATGCGCGGCGCGGCCAGATGGTGGTGGACTTCTGCGCCGGCGCCGGCGGCAAGACGCTGGCGCTGGGCGCGATGATGCGCAACACGGGGCGGCTCTACGCCTTCGACATCTCCGCCCACCGGCTGGAGAACCTCAAGCCGCGGCTGGCACGCAGCAAGCTTTCCAACGTGCATCCGGCCGCCATCGCCCACGAGCGCGACGAGCGCATCAAGCGCCTGGCCGGCAAGATCGACCGCGTGATCGTGGACGCGCCGTGTTCCGGCCTGGGCACGCTGCGGCGCAATCCGGACCTGAAGTGGCGCCAGTCGCCGGCCGGCGTGGCGGAGTTGACGGCCAAGCAGGCCGCCATCCTGGAAAGCGCCGCGCGCCTGCTCAAGCCGGGCGGCCGCATCGTCTACGCCACCTGCAGTCTTTTGACGGACGAAAACGAGGCGATCGCCAAGGCGTTCACCGACGCGCACCCCGCGTTCCGGCGACTTTCGGTACGGGAATTGCTGGATTCCGCCAAGGTGGGCGATGCCGGCAAGCTCTGCGATGCTTCGGGGCAGGACCTGCGGCTCTGGCCGCACCGGCACCAGACCGACGGCTTCTACGCAGCGGTTTGGGAAAAAGTCCAGTCCTGAAGTCAAAAGTCCGTCGCGCCGGGGAACCCCCCGGCCTAGAATCCGTCCTATACGTTCCTTTGCCCGCGGGATCTCTCGATGCGGGCTTTTCCCCGAGAAAGAGAAAACGCATCCATGTTGCTTCCCGATTGGGCCGTCCTGAACGCGGCGATCGACTGGCTCGCCAACGGTCTGTGGAATCTGTCCTGGTGGCAGGTCGTGATCTACACCCTGGTGACCACGCACATCACGATCGCCAGCGTGACCATCTTCCTGCACCGTGCCCAGGCCCATCGGGCGATGGACCTGCACGCGATCCCCTCGCACTTCTTCCGCTTCTGGCTCTGGCTGGGCACCGGCATGGTGACCAAGGAATGGGTCGCCATCCACCGCAAGCACCACGCCAAGTGCGAGACGCCCGAGGATCCGCACAGCCCGCAGACGCGCGGCATCGACACCGTGTTCTGGCAGGGCGCCGAGCTCTACCGCGCCGAGGCGAAGAACAAGGAAACGCTGGCCAAGTACGGCCACGGCACGCCCGATGACTGGATCGAGCGCAACCTCTACACCCGCTTCAGCTGGCAGGGCGTGGCGCTGATGCTGATCATCAACGTGGCGCTGTTCGGCGCCATCGGCCTGGCCGTCTGGGCCGTGCAGATGCTGTGGATCCCCGTCTCCGCCGCCGGCATCATCAACGGCATCGGCCACTACTGGGGCTACCGCAACTTCGAGGCGCCGGACGCCAGCACCAACATCTCGCCCTGGGGCATCATCATCGGCGGCGAGGAGTTGCACAACAACCACCACACCTATCCGACCTCGGCCAAGTTCTCCGTCAAGCCGTACGAATTCGACATCGGCTGGGTCTACATCAGCCTGATGCGCCGCATCGGCTGGGCCACGGTGAAGAAGGTGCCGCCGAAGCTGCGCCTGGGCACCATCAAGCCGGTGGCCGACGAGAAGACGCTGGAGGCGGTGATCGCCAACCGCTACGAGGTGATGGCCGGCTATGCGCGCGAGATGCGCCGCGCCTGCAAGGCGGAGATCGCC
>NZ_DASSVG010000425.1:0-6453 GCF_035706265.1 Ramlibacter sp.
GATCTCCTTGACGGGCAGGCAGGTGGCCTGCAATGGAGCCGATTCTTCGCGCCGGCCCGCCGGCCGCACTTGATCTGCCTCAGTCGGGGGCGCTTCGGCGGCGCCGGGCGTCAGGGTTGCGCCGGGCAGCGGCGCGGCCACTCTGGGGCCAGAATGCCCCCCAACAGGGCCTTCCGGGCCCGCAAGGGATGCAGCAATGACGTGGTCGATCCTGGCGCGCGACGAGGCCGGACGCTTCGGTGCCGCCATCGCGAGCCGCTTCTTCGCGGTGGGCGCGCTGACGGTGCACGCCCGCCGCGGGGTGGGCGTGCTGTCCACGCAGGCGCTCATGAATCCGCTGTACGGCCCGCAGGGCCTGGAACTGCTGGCCGCCGGCCGCACGCCCGAGCAGGTGATCGCGATGCTGACCGGCGCCGACGCCGGGCGCGACCAGCGCCAGCTCCACATCCTGCCGGCCGAGGGCCGCGCCGCCGCCTGGAGCGGCAATGCCTGCATCGATTGGTGCGGCCACCGCGTCGAGGCGGACTTCAGCGTGGCAGGCAACATGCTGGCCGGCCCGCGGGTGCTGGAGGCCACGGCCGAAGCCTTCCTGGAGACGCGCGGCCGCCCCCTGCCGGAGCGGCTGCTGGCGGCGCTCGCCGCCGGCGAGGCGGCAGGCGGCGACAAGCGCGGCAAGCAGGCCGCGGCGCTGCGCATCCAGGCCGAGGAGGACTACCCGCAGCTCGACCTGCGCGTGGACGACCACCCCGAGCCGGTGCAGGAGCTGCAGCGGCTCTATCGCACCAGCCTCGAGCGCGCCCAGCCCTTTCTCGCCTGCCTGGCCGGCCGGCACGACCCGGTGGGCGTGATCGACCGCGCGGAGATCGAAGCGCGCATCGAGCGTTTCCAGCGCGAACGCGGAGGCGCGACCTGATGCCCGTGCTGGCAGTGCGCGAGCTGCGCACCGAGTTCGCCACCGACGAAGGCAGCTTCCCGGCCGTGGACGGCGTGAGCTTCGCCGTCGAGGCCGGCCGCACGCTCGCCATCGTCGGCGAATCCGGCTGCGGCAAGAGCGTGACCGCGCTGTCGGTGATGGGCCTGGTGCCCGATCCGCCCGGGCGCATCACGGGCGGCTCGATCCGCTTCGAAGGCCGCGAGCTGGTGGGCGCGCCCAAGCGCGAGCTGCTGGATTTGCGCGGCAACGGCATGGCGATGATCTTCCAGGAGCCGATGACATCGCTGAACCCCGCGTTCACCATCGGCGACCAGATCGTCGAGGCGCTGCTGCGGCATCGCCCCATGGCGCGGGCGGCGGCGCAGGCGCGCACGATCGAGGTGCTGCGCCAGGTGCGGATCCCGGCGCCGGAGCAGCGCTTCCACGAGTACCCGCACAAGCTCTCGGGCGGCATGCGGCAGCGGGCGATGATCGCGATGGCGCTGGCGTGCGAGCCGCGCCTGCTGATCGCCGACGAGCCGACCACGGCGCTGGACGTGACGATCCAGGCCCAGATCCTGGAGCTCATGGCCACGCTGCGCAAGGAAACCGGCATGGCGCTGGTCCTGATCACGCACGACCTCGGCGTGGTCGCGGAAGTGGCCGACGAGGTGGCGGTGATGTATTCCGGCCGCATCGTGGAGCGCGCGCCGGTCGCCGCCATCTTCGCGCAGCCGCAGCATCCCTACACCGTGGGCCTGCTCGGCTCGATCCCGCGGCTGGACCTGGAGCGCGAGCGGCTCGCCTCCATCGAGGGCCAGGTGCCCAATCCCTTGCGGCGCCCGCGCGGCTGCCACTTCGTCGCCCGCTGCCCGTTCGCGATCGCGCGCTGCCACGCGGAGCCGCCGCCGCTGGCGCAGGTGGGCCCGCAGCATGCCTCGGCCTGCTGGCGCGCGCCGCTCGATCCCGACGTGCTGGCGCCGCAGCTGGCGGAAGCGGAGGCCGCGCCATGAGCGAACCGATGCCCCTGGTGCGCGCCGAAGGCCTGGTCAAGCACTTCCCCGTGCGGCGCGGCCTGTTCGGGCGAGTGAGCGGATTGGTGCGGGCCGTCGACGGCGTCGACCTGCAGCTCGCCGCCGGCGAGACGCTGGGCGTGGTCGGCGAATCCGGCTGCGGCAAGTCCACCCTCGGGCGGCTGATCCTGCGCCTGATCGAGCCCACGGCCGGCCGCGTGGTCTTCGACGGCCAGGACATGGGCCAGCTCTCCACCACGCAGCTGCGGGCGCAGCGGCGGGCCATGCAGATCATCTTCCAGGACCCGTACTCGTCGCTGAATCCGCGCATGACGGTGGGCCAGACCCTGGCCGAGCCACTGCGCCTGCACGGCCTGCACGCCGGCCGCGAGGCCGAGCGGGTGGCGCAGCTGCTGCGCACCGTGGGCCTGGCACCCGAGCACGCGCAGCGCTATCCGCACGAGTTCTCCGGCGGCCAGCGCCAGCGCATCGGCATCGCCCGCGCGCTGGCCGTGGAGCCCAAGCTGATCATCTGCGACGAAGCGGTGTCGGCACTCGACGTGTCGGTGCAGGCCCAGGTGGTGAACCTGCTGCAGGACCTGCAGCGCCGCTTCGGCCTGGCCTACGTCTTCATCGCCCACGACCTCGCGGTGGTGAAGCACATCGCGACGCGCATCGCGGTGATGTACCTCGGGCGCGTGGTGGAGACGGCCGACAAGAACGCGCTGTTCGCGGCGCCGCGCCATCCCTACACGCAGGCGCTGCTGTCGGCGATCCCGCGGCCGGAGCCGGACGCGCGGCGCGAGCGCAGCGTGATCGGCGGCGACGTGCCGAGCCCCCTGCATCCGCCCACCGGCTGCCACTTCCACACCCGCTGCCCGCACGCGCAGCCGCTCTGTTCGCAAGAGGCGCCGCCGCTGGAGGCCACGCGCGATGGCCACGCCGCCGCCTGCCACTTCTGGCGCGAGCTGCAGGCGCGCGCCGCCACCGTGCAACCGATCGCCCTCGCCCCCGCGCGCCGCCGGCTCGAACGCCTGCAGGCCGCCTTCGTCACCCCGGCGCCCGCGGCGCCGGGCCCTTGAACCCACCTTCCCCGGAGAGCCCACCATGCCTTGCCTTCCAAGATCCCTGTTGCGGCCCCTGAGCATCGTCGTGCTGGGCGCCGCTGCGTTCGCGGCCCAGGCGCAGACGCAGTTGCGCATCGGCCTGGCCGAAGACCCCGATGCGCTCGATCCCTCGCTGGCCCGCACCTTCGTCGGCCGGGTGGTGTTCGCGGCACTGTGCGACAAGCTGTTCGACATCGACGAGAAGCTGAACATCGTGCCGCAACTGGCCACCGGCTACGAATGGTCCGGCGACGGCAAGGCGCTCACGCTCAAGCTGCGCCAGGGCGTCACCTTCCACGACGGCGAGAAGTTCGACGCCGCCGCGGTGAAGTTCAACATCGAGCGCCACAAGACCATCCCGGGCAGCAACCGGCGCGGCGAGCTGGCGCCGGTCTCCAGCGTCGACGTGGTCGATCCCGGGACCGTGCGGCTGAACCTGTCGGCGCCGTTCGCGCCGCTGCTGGCGGCGCTGACCGACCGCGCCGGCATGATGATCTCGCCCAAGGCGGCGCAGGCAGCCGGCGACAAGTTCGCCTCGCACCCGGTCTGCTCGGGCCCGTTCAAGTTCGTCGAGCGCGTCCCGCAGGACCGCATGGTGCTGGAGCGCTACGCGGACTACTGGAACAAGGCCGCGGTCCACATCGACCGCATCACCTACGTGCCGATCCCGGACGCCACCGTGCGGCTGGCCAACCTGCGCTCGGGCCAGCTCGATTTCATCGAGCGGGTGGCGCCGAGCGACATGGAGAAGATCGTCAAGGAGAAGAAGTTCAAGACGGCCAGCATCACGGAGATCGGCTACCAGGGCATCACGATCAACGTGGGCAAGAGCGACAAGGCGAAGAACAACCCGCTCGGGCGCGACCGCCGCGTGCGCGAGGCCTTCGAGCTCGCGCTCGACCGCCAGGGCCTGGTGCAGGTGGTGATGGACAACGAGGCCCTGCCCGGCAACCAGTGGGTGCCGCCCACCAACAGCTTCTACGCGAAGAACATGCCGCTGCCCAAGCGCGACGTGGCCCGCGCCAAGCAGCTGCTGAAGGAAGCCGGCGTGCCCAATCCGAGCTTCACCCTGCTGACGCCGACCACCTCCGACGCCCAGCGCATGGCATTGGTGGTGCAGGCGATGACGCGCGAAGCGGGCTTCGACGTGAAGATCCAGGCGGCCGAATTCGCGACCTCGCTCAACATGGCCGACAAGGGCGACTTCGAGGCCTACGTGCTGGCCTGGAGCGGCCGGCCGGATCCGGATGGCAACCTGTACAGCTTCCATGCCTGCAACCAGCCGCTCAACTACGCCGGCTACTGCGACGCCGAGACCGACAAGCTGATCAAGGCCTCGCGCGAGGTGCGCGACGTGAACGAGCGCAAGAAGCTGTTCGAGCAGATCGCCGCCCGGGTGCTGAAGGAGCGGCCGATCGTCTACGTGTACCACCGCAAGTGGCTGTGGGCGTACAACCCCAAGCTCTCCGGCGTGCGCAACATCCCCGACGGGCTGCTGCGGGTGCAGGGCTTGAAGATGGGGAACGGGGCCTGACTCTTCGCTTCGCCGCCTGATGTTCGACTACCTCGTCAAGCGCATCGCCCAGCTCCTGCCCACGCTGGTGCTGGTGTCGATGCTGATCTTCGGCCTGCAGCAACTGCTGCCGGGCGACCCGGCGAAGATCCTGGCGGGCGAGGAGCAGGACCCCGCGGTGGTGGAGTACCTGCGCAAGAAGATGCACCTCGACGAGCCGCTGCCGGTGCGCTACGCCTACTGGGTGGGCGGCGTACTGCGCGGCGACCTTGGCGAATCGATCCGCAACCAGCAGCCGGTGCTGGACCTCGTGGTGCAGAAGCTGCCGGTGACGCTGCAGCTCGCCTCCATGGCGATGCTGATCGCGCTCGTGATCGGCATTCCGGCCGGCATCGTGTCGGCCGTCGGGCGCGGAACGATCTGGGACTGGGCGGCCAACCTGTTCGCGCTGTGGGGCATCTCGACGCCCAACTTCTGGCTCGGCATCCTGCTGATCCTGCTGTTCGCGGTCAACCTCGGATGGCTGCCCGCCTCGGGCTACGTGAGCCCGTTCGAGGACCTGTGGGGCAACCTGCAAGCCATGCTGATGCCGGCCTTCGTGCTGGGCAACGCGATCGCGGCGGTGCTGATGCGGCACACGCGCAGCGCGATGCTGCAGGTGCTCTCGGCCGACTACGTGCGCACCGCGCGCGCCAAGGGCCTGGACGAGAAGACGGTGGTGCTGAAGCACGCGCTGCGCAACGCGCTCACGCCGGTCATCACGCTGGGCGCGCTGGAGCTGGGCACGCTGCTCTCCGGCGCGGTGCTCACCGAGCAGGTCTTCACCATTCCCGGCTTCGGCAAGCTGATCGTCGACGCGGTGTTCAACCGCGACTACGCCGTGGTGCAGGGCGTGGTGCTGGTCACCGCCACCGCCTACATGCTGCTGAACCTGCTGGCGGACCTGGCGTACTTCGCCGTCAATCCGCGCCTGCGGCACTGAGGAACGCATGGCTGCCGTCCTGCCCATCCCCACCCACGAGGCCGTCGCCCCGCCGGCCGGCCCGTGGCGGCGCGCGTGGCGGCGGCTCGTGCGGCGGCGCGCCGCCCTGCTGGGGCTGGCGGTGGTGATCGGCTTCATCCTGCTGGCGGTGTTCGCGCCCTGGATCTCGCCGCAGGACCCGATCGCCACCAGCTGGAGCGCGATCCGCAAGGCGCCTTCGGCGGAACACTGGTTCGGCACCGACGAGATCGGCCGCGACGTGCTCTCGCGCGTGATCTGGGGCACGCGCGCCTCGCTGCTGGCGGGCGTGGTGTCGGTCTCGATCTCGCTGCTGATCGGGGTGCCGATCGGGATGGCGGCGGGCTTTCTCGGCGGCTGGGTGGACGGCGTGATCTCGCGCATCACCGACGCCTTCCTGGCCTGCCCCTTCCTGATCCTCGCGATCGCCTTGGCCGCCTTCCTGGGGCCCAGCCTCACCAACGCGATGGTGGCGATCGGCATTTCGGCGGCGCCGATCTTCGTGCGGCTCACGCGCGGGCAGGTGCTGAGCGTGAAGGTGGAGGACTATGTGGAGGCCGCGCGCGCGGTGGGCAACCCGCCCTGGCGCATCGCGCTGCGGCACATCCTGCCGAACATCACCGCGCCGCTGATGGTGCAGGCCACGCTGGCGATCGCGGCGGCCGTGATCGCGGAGGCGAGCCTGTCCTTCCTCGGCCTGGGCCAGCAGCCACCGGCGCCGAGCTGGGGCAGCATGCTCAATACCGCGAAGAATTTCATGGACAACGCGCCGTGGATGGCGATCTGGCCGGGGGTCTCGATCTTCCTGCTGGTGCTGTCGTTCAATCTGCTGGGGGATGGCTTGCGGGATGCGCTGGATCCGCGGCAGCGGTGAAGCGCTGGGCTTCGCGCTGTCGCGCTCAGCACCA
>NZ_DASSVG010000426.1:0-6607 GCF_035706265.1 Ramlibacter sp.
TCGACGTCGAGGTAGGGCTGGGGCGACTTGCGCGCTTCGAGGCGCGCGATCACCTGGTTGAGGTCTTTGCGGAGCAGGTTGACGTCGAGCATCGCGGCATTTTATTCGGCGGGCCCCGCGAGGCGGCCTCAGGCCAGCGTGCCAGGATCCAGGTTCGCCCCGCACAGGATCAACGCCACCCGCTCCCCCCCGCGCGGCACATACGCCCGCGTCTGCAGGGCCGCGAGCCCCAGCGCCGCGGCCGGCTCCACCGCCAGCTTGAATTCCTTCCACAGCGCGAGCTGCGCGGCGCGGATCGCTTCATCGGGCAGCAACAGCGCGTCAGCGACGTGCCGCGCGGCGATCTCCCACGCGATCGCGCCCACGCGCCGCGCGCCCAGCGAATCGGCGGCGATGCCGCTCACCGCCACGTCCTCCGGCTCGCCCGCGGCCCGCGCGCGGTAGAGCGTCGGCGCGAGTTCCGGCTCCAGCGCGATCACGCGGCTGCGCTCCTCGAACCAGGCGGCGATGCCCGCGACCAGCCCGCCGCCGCCCACGCTCACCAGCACCGCATCGGGCGTGCCGCCGCCCTGCTCCTCGATCTCCTGCGCTATGGTGCCGGCGCCGGCCACCACCTCGGGCTGGTCGTAGGCGTGCGTGAGCAGCGCGCCGGTCTCGCGCTGGCGCGCGAGGCAGGCCTCGAGCGCCTCCGCATAGACGGCGCCGGTGACGACCACGTCCGCGCCGAGCTCGCGCAATTTCTGCTGCTTGGCGGCGCTGCTCAAGGTCGGCACGAACACCTCGCAGCGCACGCCCAGGGCACGCGCCGCGGCGGCCGTGGCGATGCCGGCATTGCCGCCCGAAGCGACGATCACGCCGCTGGCCGGAATGCGATGCGCCAGCAGGCGGTTGTACATGCCGCGTGCCTTGAAGCTACCGGAGACCTGCAGCTGCTCCAGCTTGAGCCAGACCTCCGCGCAGGCGACGCCCAGCGCCGCGCCGGGCAGCCGCCACAGGGGCGTGCGGCGGATGAAGTCGCGGCCGTCGGCGCGAAAGCGCGCGGCCGCCGTTTCGATGTCGTGCCGGTCCATGCGCCGACACTGTAGCGGCGATTACTGCTTCAGGCCCTTGGGCAGCGGGAACTTCACCGTCTCGACGATGCCGTCCATCCTGCGCACGGCCACGGCGCCCAGCGCCTTGATGCGGTCGATCACCTGCTGCACCAGCACCTCGGGCGCGGAGGCGCCGGCGGTGAGGCCCACGCGCGACTTGGCTTCCAGCCACTCGGCCTTCAGCTCGCTCGGGTTGTCGACCATGTAGGCCGGCACGCCCAGCTTGCGCGCGAGCTCGGCCAGCCGGTTGCTGTTGGAGCTGGTGGGGCTGCCCACCACGATCACCACGTCCACCTTGCGCGCCAGCAGCTTCACCGCGTCCTGCCGGTTCTGGGTGGCGTAGCAGATGTCCTGCTGCTTGGGCTGGCGCACGGCGGGGAAGCGCGCCTTCACGGCGGCCATGATCTCCGCCGCGTCGTCCACCGACAGGGTGGTCTGCGTCACGACGGCCAGGCGCTCGCTCTGCGCGGGCTGCACCCTGGCCACGTCCGCCACGTCCTCGACGAGGTGGATGCCGCTTTCGAGCTGGCCCATCGTGCCTTCCACCTCGGGATGTCCCTTGTGGCCGATCATGATGAACTCGTAGCCTTCCTTGGCGAGCTTGGCCACCTCCATGTGGACCTTGTTCACCAGCGGGCAGGTGGCGTCGAAGACGTGGAAGCCGCGCGCGGCCGCCTCGGCCTGCACCGCCTTGCTCACGCCGTGGGCCGAAAAGACCAGCGTGGCGCCGGGCGGCACCTCGTCGAGCTCCTCGATGAAGATCGCGCCCTTGGACTTCAGGTCGTTGACGACGAAGGTGTTGTGCACGATCTCGTGGCGCACGTAGATCGGCGCGCCGAAGCGCGCCAGCGCGCGCTCGACGATCTCGATCGCGCGGTCGACGCCGGCGCAGAAGCCGCGCGGCTCGGCCAGCAGGATTTCCTGGGGCGCGTCCACGTCAGATCACCCCGATCAGCTGCACCTCGAAGGTGACCGGCTGGCCCGCGAGCGGATGGTTGAAATCGAACAGGATGGTGTCGGGTTGGCCGTCGCCGTCCTCGTCCGGCCCCAGCTGGCGCACGGCGCCCGCATACTGGCCGGCGCCGTCGGGAGTGGGAAATTTCACCACGTCGCCCACGGAATATGTCGCATCAGGATCGCCCACTTGCACCAGCAGTTTGCGTGCGACCCAGCGCACCATCTCGGGGTTGCGCTCGCCGAAGGCTTCGCCCGCGGGAATCTCGAACTGCGTGCGCGTGCCCTCCTCCAGGCCCACCAGGCGCTGCTCGATGGCGGGCGAGAGCTCGCTGTTGCCCAGGGTCAGCGTCGAGGGCTTGCCCTCGAAGGTGTTGATGATGTCGCCGAAGGGCCCGGCGAGGCGGTAGTGCAGCGTGAGGAAGGAGCCCGGTTGCACCCGGGGCGTGGAGGCGGCCATGGAAGTCCCGATAAACTGGCCCTCCATTTTAGGAAGTCGGGACGCAGGGGCAGGATGATGGCGCTCAAAGACCTTCCGCTGGACGCTCGCCCGCGCGAGAAGCTGCTGGCCCGCGGGCCGGCCGCCCTGAGCGACACCGAGCTGCTGGCCCTGCTGCTGCGCACCGGCACCGCCGGCCGCAGCGTGCTGCACATGGCGGAGGACGTCCTGCTGCGCTTCGGCGGCCTGGCCGGCCTGCTGCACGCCAGCAGCGGCGAGCTGCGCAAGGTCAACGGCCTCGGCGGCCCCGCCAAGCGCTCGGAGCTGATCGCAGTGCTGGAGCTCGCGCGCCGTGCCGTCGCCGAGCGCCTGCGCGAACGCGAGGTGTTCGGCTCGCCCGAAGCCGTGAAGAATTACCTGCAGCTGCACCTGGCACGACGCCCGCACGAGGTGTTCGCGGCCTTGTTCCTCGATGCGCAGAACCGATTGATCGCGATGGAAGAACTCTTCCGCGGCACATTGACTCAGACCAGCGTGTACCCGCGCGAAGTCGTCCTCAAGTCGCTGCAGCACCACGCCGCCGCCGTGGTGCTGGCGCACAACCATCCGAGTGGTACCGTGCAGCCCTCGCGCGCCGACGAGGCCCTCACGCAGACGCTGAAGGCGGCGCTCGCGCTGGTGGACGTGCGGGTGCTCGATCACGTCATCGTGGCGCCGGGGCATGCGTTGTCGATGGCGGAGAAAGGCCTGGTTTGAAATCGAAGTCCCTGCAGGACCTGCACCACATCCGCAAGCAGGTCGCCGAACGCGAGCGCATCGCGCGCGAGGAGGCCGCCGCCCGGGCCGAGGCGCAGAAGCGCGCCGAGGCCGAGCGCAACCTGTTCCAGCGCGCCGCCGGCCCGGTGCAGAAGCTGCGCTCGCACGGGCGCGTGCACCATCCGGCCGACCCGGTCGCGCCGATCCCGGCGCAGCGCCAGCTCGATGACCAGCGGGTGCTGAAGGAGGCGATCAGCGACGAATTCGACGCCTCCACGCTGCTGGAGGTGGACGAGGCCATGAGCTTCCGCCGGCCCGGCATCGGCATCGACGTGGCGCGCAAGCTGCGCCGCGGCGAATGGAGCATCCAGTCCGAGATCGACCTGCACGGCCTGCGCACCGACGACGCGCGCGAGGCCCTCGCCGGCTTCCTGCGCGAGGCCGTCCGCCAGGGCCAGCGCTGCGTGCGCGTGGTCCACGGCAAGGGCCTCGGCTCGCCCGGCAAGACGCCGGTGCTCAAAGGCAAGGTGCACAGCTGGCTGGTGCAGAAGAACGAGGTGCTGGCTTTCGTGCAGGCGCGGGGGGACGAGGGCGGCGCGGGGGCGGTGGTGGTGCTGTTGCGGGCGGCGGCGTGATTTCCGGACGATGTCACGGATTGGCCAGCTGCGTTCGCCAGCCGTGGTCGTCCTGCGGATTGCGCTCCAGCATCCAGCGCATCCAGCGCTGCGCCCGCGCGGCGTCGCCCAGGGCGAGGGCACGGTCGATCGCCTGCGCCACCAGGCGCAGGGTCGGGCGGTTCTTGTGGTCTGCCCACTCCACCTGCGCCTGCGGCCAGGGCTCGCCGGCGGCGAGCACCAGGTCGGCCGCGGCATAAGCCAGCTGCGCCGCCGCCTCCGCGACCGCGGGCGCCGCGGTGTGCTCCTGCATCGCGCACGCGGCAATCAGCAGGTCGTCGAGCACGGGCACGGCGGCGCAAAGCTCGGGGTGGGCCTCCAGCCACTGCCGCGCCCCTTCGGGATCCTCCAGCAGTTCGTCCGCCGCGGCGTGGCGCGCGGTCAGGACGGGCAGCATGGTGCCGAAGCGGCGCGTCCAGGGGGCGAGGCTGCGCTTGACCTCCCGCGTCGGCTCGACCCGCAGGCCAGCCCCCTTGCCGGTTTCGATCACGGGCTGCAGGGCGGCGAAATGCGGCGCGTCCAGATAGGGCAGGGGCGCGCGCAGCAAGGCGGCCCAGGCCGCCTCTGGCAGTGCGCCGCTTTCAGGACCTGGATCGTGCATGAGGGCTCCCGGTCAACCCTGCACGTTGCGCATCCAGTCCGCCGTCTGGAAGAACGACTCGCGCAGGCGTGCGCGCAGGGTGTCGTCCACGCCGACTTCCCCCATTGCCTGGTCCATGCACGCGACCCACTGGTCGCGCTCCGCGATCCCGATGCGAAACGGCATGTGCCGCATGCGCAGGCGCGGGTGGCCGAAGCGGTCGGTGTAGTACTGCGGGCCGCCCAGCCAGCCGCACAGGAACCAGAACAGGTTCTGGCGCGCGCGTTCCAGCTCGGTGCCGTGGGTGGCGCGCACGGCGGTGTAGCTCGGCTCCAGGTCCATCAGGTCGTAGAAGCGGTCGACCAGGGCCCGGACCTTCTCCTCGCCGCCGATCCACTCGAAAGGGGTTGCATGCGGCGGCTTTTCTTCTCTCTCCATGCCGCCGATTGTCCCGCAAGCCCTATTCGGCCGCCTTGCGCAAGGTCTCCACGACGGGGCGGCTCAGCACTTCACGCAGGCCCCACCAGCCGGCGGCCAGCGCCAGCACGGCGCCGGCGGCAGCGCCGGCCAGGGGCACCAGGGGCGAGGCGGTCCAAGTGAAATCGAAGGCGTACTTCGCCAGCGCCCAGCCCACGACGGAGGCGACGACGCTGGCCAGGAAGCCCGCCAGCAGGCCGATGCCCGCCAGCTCCGCCCGCTGCACCTGCCGCAGCAGCGCGCCGCGCGCGCCCACCGCGCGCATGATCGCGAACTCGCGCGCGCGCTCCTCCCGCGTGGCCGTGACGGCGGCGAACAGCACCACCACGCCGGCGGCGAGCGTGAATCCGAACAGGAATTCCACCGCCCGGATCACCTTGTCCAGGACGCCCTGCACCTGGTTCAGCGTGGCCGTCATGTCGACGTCCGTGATGTTCGGGAATTCGCGCACCAGCGCGTTGTCGAAGCCCTTGCGCTCGGGCGCGCGGAAGGCGCCCATGTACGTGACCGGCACGCCGGGCAGCGCGCCCACCGGGTACATCACGAAGAAGTTGGCGCGCATGGAGCCCCAGTCCACCTTGCGCAGCGAGGTGATGCGGGCCTCGCTCGTGAGGCCGGCCAGGTCGAAGCGCAGCGTGTCGCCGAGCTTGAGCCCCAGCGTGGTGGCGATGCCCTCCTCCACGCTGACGGCGCCCTGCTCCTCGGGCGTCCAGCGGCCGCCCACGATCTGGTTGTGCGGCGGCTGCTGCGCCGAGAACGAGAGGTTGAACTCGCGGTCCACCAGCCGCCGCGCGCGGTCTTCCACGTAGTCGTCCGGCGACACGGGACGGCCGTTCACGGCCACCAGGCGGCCGCGGAACATCGGGTACCAATCCAGCCGCTGCACGCCCGCGCCGCGCAGACGCGCGAGGAAGGCCTCGCTCTGCTCCGGCATCACGTTGATCACGAAGCGGTTCGGCGCATCCGCGGGCGTGGCCTGGCGCCAGCTCGCGATCAGGTCGGTGCGCAGCAGCACGAGCAGCATCAGCGCCAGCAGGCCCACGGCCAGCGCGCTGCTCTGGACCACGGCGTAGGCCGGACGGGCGCCGATCTGGCGCGTGGCGAGCACCAGCCAGCGCGGCGCGGTCGCTTCGTTGACCACGCGGCGCAGCATCTGCACCGCCAGCCAGCTGAGGCCCGCGAACACCAGCACGGCCCCGGCGAAGCCGCCCACGGCGATGCCTCCCAGCTTCACGTCGCTGCTCGCCGCCAGCAGCAGCGCCGCGAAACCGGCCACGCCGATGCCCAGCACCAGCAGCGAAGCCGGCTTCAGGTTGCCGACGTCGCGGCGGATCACGCGCAGCGCCGGCACCTGCGCAAGCTGCAGCACCGGCGGCAGCCCGAACGCGAACAGCAGCGTGAGCCCCATGCCCAGGCCGAACAGCGCCGGCCACGCCCCGGGCAGCGGCAGGCGGCTTTCCACCAGCCCGCCCAGCAACGCGACGAAGACGAAGTGCACCGCGAAGCCGAGCGCTACCCCCAGCACGCTGGCGAACAGGCCCACCACCGTGAACTCGAAGGCGTAGCTGCCGGCGATGGCCCGCTGGCTCTGCCCCAGCACGCGCAGCATCGCGCAGTCGTCCAGGTGGCGGCTGGC
>NZ_DASSVG010000427.1:0-5355 GCF_035706265.1 Ramlibacter sp.
CCTCCAGCAGTTCGGGCAGGACGGCGCGGATGCTGGCCAGGTCGGCGCCGGGCGCGAGCAGGTCCAGGTGCGGCAGGGCCGCCCGCATCCCCTGGCTCACCGGCGCGAATTCGGGCCGGCTGCACAGGGGGTTGAGCCAGACGATGCGGCGGGCCCGCCGGCGCAGACGGGCCAGCGTGCCGGAAAGAAGCGCCGGCTCGCCGGTGTCGTAGCCGTCGCTCATCACCACCAGCGCCGTGCGCGAATGCACCAGCCGCGAGGCATGTTCGGCCTCGAACTGCGCCAGGCTCTCGCCGATGCGCGTGCCGCCGCCCCAGCCCTGCGCCAGCAGGTGCAGGCGCTCCTGCGCGCGCCACGGGTCCGGGTCGCGCAGGGCCTCGGACACCGCCGTGACGCGGGTGTGGAAGATGAAGGTGTGGACGTCGGCCAGCTCACCGCTCAGCGCCCGGGCGAGGCGCAGGTAGAAGAAGCTGTAGGCCGCCATCGAGCGGCTCACATCGAGCAGCAGCACCAGCCGCGGCCGCACCCGGCGCGGGACCTGCCAGGCCAGGCGGATCGGCGTGCCGCCGCTTTCCACGCTGCGGCGGATCGTCGCCTGCAGCGCGAGCCGCCTGCGCTGGTGGGCGCGGGCCTGGCGGCGCAGGCGCAGGTGCTTCAGGCGGCGCGCCAGCTGCCGCATCAGCGCCTCGATGTCCAGCGCGTGCTCGCGGGCCAGGTCGCGGAAGTCGGTGCAGGCCAGGGACTCGGCGCGGCTGGCGGCGTCGCGCGGCTTCAGCGGATCGCCCACCTCGCGACCCTGCTCCCCGGCGCCGGCGCGGCTCGCGCCCTGCTGCACCCCGCTTTCGACCAGCCGCTGCTGCGGCGCGGCCCAGCGGTTCGCCGGCAGGAACCAGGCGTCGAACAGGGCGTCGAAGCGGCGCCATTCCTCGCAGCGGCCGCACAGCAGCGCCTTGAGGCTCCAGCGCAGCACCTGGGCGTCGAGGACGCCGACGGCGCGGGCGGTGCGCAGGACCTGCACGGCGTCGGCGGCGCCGACCGCGAAGCCATTGGCGCGCAGGAAGGCGGGAAAGCCGGCCAGGCGGTCGGAGGCGCGGGAGGCGAGCCCGGGAAAGGCCGGCGCCCCCGCCTGCGCGGCCCCGTCATTCCCGCGCAGGCGGGAATCCAGGTCGGAGGGGGCCTTCAACATGCCGCCGCCAGCCGAGCGACCGCTTCGCGGGGGAAGGCGGCGCGGTCGTCGCGGGTCTTGATCAGGGCGCCGAGCGTCTCCAGGATGCGCTCGGCGCCATCGCGTTCGATCACCGAGATGCCCAGGCGCAACAGCGCCGCCGTCCAGTCCAGCGTCTCGGCGATGCCGGGTTTCTTCTGCAGCTCCATGCGGCGCACGCCCTGCACGAAGGCGACGATCTGGCGCGCCAGCCCGGGCGCGGCCTGCGGCGCCTTCAGGCGCACGATGGCCAGTTCCTTCTCGGGGTCCGGATAGTCGATGTACTGGTAGAGGCAGCGCCGGCGCAGCGCATCCGAGAGCTCGCGGGTGCCGTTGGACGTGATCACCACGACCGGCCGGGTGGTCGCCCGCACCGTGCCGAGTTCGGGGATCGAGAGCTGGAAGTCCGACAGCAGCTCCAGCAGGTAGGCCTCGAAGGCCTCGTCGGCGCGGTCCACCTCGTCGATCAGCAGCACCGGCGGCTCGCTGCAGGTGATCGCTTCCAGCAGCGGGCGCTTGAGCAGGTAGCGCTCGGAGAAGATGTCCTGCTCCTTCTGCGCCACGCTGCGGCCGTCCTGCTCCAGCAGCTTGATGGCGAGCAGCTGGCGCTGGTAGTTCCATTCATAGAGGGCCGCGTGCGTATCGAGACCTTCGTAGCACTGCAGGCGGATCAGGCGGGCGGCGCGCACGGCCGCCAGGGCCTTGGCGATCTCGGTCTTGCCGACGCCGGCGTCGCCTTCGAGCAGCAGGGGCCGCTGCAGGTCCAGCATCAGCAGCAGGGCCGCGGCGAGCGCGGGCTCGGCCACGTAGCCGGCCTGCGCCAGGCTGGCCTGCAAGGCGCCGACTTCGTCCATGCGCCCCTCGGACATGGCGCCCCTTACGCCCGGCGCGCCGGGAACAGCTGGTGCAGCCAGTTGCGCAACACCGCCCACAGGAGCGCGAGGCCATTGAGCTCCTGCCTGGCGGGAGGCGGCGTGGGCGCAGTGGCCGCAGGCACCGGCTCGGCCGCCGCTTCGGCCGGCCTGGCCGCGGACGGCTCCGGCGGCGGCACGATCCCGCGCAGCTTCTCGGCGAAATTGGCCGCGAACTGCTGCAGCACCTGGTCCGCCACGGCGGACATCATCCGGCCGCCGAAGGTGGCGGCCTTGCCGCTCACCGACACTTCGGCGGCGCCGACCAGGCGGCAGGCCGTGGTGCCGGCCTCCTCGATGTGCGCACGCAGGTCCATGGCAGCGCCCGAGGTGCCGGTGGCGTCGGTGCCGCGGCCGATCAGGAAGAGGCTGCGCCCCTCCTCGTCCACGTCCTTCACCTGCACCTCGCCGCGGAACACGAGGCTGGCCGGGCCGAGCTTCACCGTGACCGTCCCCTTCACGTGGCGGGCGTCCACCTTTTCGGTGATGCGCGCGCCCGGCATGCAGGCGGCCACCGCCTCCAGGTCCTGCAACAGCAACCAGGCGGCGGCGGCGGGCGCACCCAGCGCGAACGATTTATCCAACTGCACCTTCATCCCTTGACTCCCGAGAGGCCTTGCGTGTGTGACATGCTTTGATCAGTGGCGGTCGATGCCGAGCGCATGGCATTGCTGCCAGACGCGGTACGCCGTGTGCGGCATGTCCATGTGCGTGACGCCGAGGTGCGCGAAGGCATCGATCACGGCGTTGCTGATGCATGGAATGCCGCCGACGTGCGGCGACTCGGCCACGCCCTTGGCGCCCAGCGGGTGGTGCGGCGAAGGCGTGACGGTGTGGTCGGTCTCCCAGCGCGGCGTCTCGACGGCCGTGGGCAGGAAGTAGTCCATCAGGCTGTTGCCCAGGTGGTTGCCGTTCTCGTCGAAGGGGACCTGCTGGCCCATGGCGACCGCGAAGGCCTCGGTGAGGCCGCCGTGGATCTGGCCCTCGATGATCATCGGGTTGATCCGCGTGCCGCAGTCGTCCAGGGCGTAGAAGCGCCGCACCTTCACTTCACCCGTGTGCTTGTCGATGTCGACCACGCAGACGTAGGCGCCGAAGGGGTACGTGAGGTTGGGCGGGTCGTAGTAGGCGACGGCGTTGAGGCCCTGCTCCATCCCGTCCGGGATGTTGCCGGTGTGCGAGGCCATGCAGATCTCCTTCATGGTCTTGCTGGCCTCGGGGTTGCCCTTGACGCGGAAGCGGTCCACTTCCCATTCGAGGTCGCCCTCGCCCACTTCGAGCAGGTGGGCGGCGATCTGGCGGGCCTTCTCCTTGATCTTGCGCGCCGCCTTGGCGGTGGCGGCGCCCGACACCGGCGTGGAGCGCGAGCCCCAGGTGCCTGCGCCATAGGGCGCCTTGTCGGTGTCGCCCTCTTCCACCACGATGTCGCTGGCCGGCAGGCCCAGCTCGGTGGCGATGATCTGGGCGTAGGTGGTCGCGTGGCCCTGGCCCTGGCTCATGGTGCCCAGGCGGGCGATCACGCCGCCGGTGGGGTGCACGCGGATCTCGCAGGAATCGAACAGGCCGATCCCCAGGATGTCGCAGGCCTTGGTCGGCCCGGCGCCCACGATCTCGGTGAAGGTGGAGATGCCGATCCCCATCAGCTCGCCCTTGGCCCGCTTTTCGGCCTGCTCGCGCCGCAGCCCTTCGTAGTCGACCGCCTTCAGCACCTTCTCCAATGCCGGCGCGTAGTCGCCGCTGTCCATGGTCCAGCCCAGCGACGTGGTGTACGGGAACTGCTCCTTCGTCACGAAGTTGCGGCGGCGGATCTCCGCCTTGTCGATGCCCAGCTTCTGCGCCAGCACGTCCACCATGCGCTCGATCAGGTACACGGCCTCCGTCACCCGCAGCGAGCAGCGGTAGGCCACGCCGCCCGGCGCCTTGTTGGTGTAGACGGCGTCGACGCGGCAATACGCGTTGGGGATCGCGTAGGAGCCGGTGCAGATCGAGAACAGGCCGGCCGGGAACTTGGAGGCCGACACGTGCGAGTTGAAGGCGCCGTGGTCGGCCAGCGCCGTGAAGCGCAGGCCCTTGATGCGGCCGTCGGCATCGGCCGCCAGCTCGCCCACGCAGTGGTAGTCGCGCGCGAAGCCGGTGGTGGAGATGTTGTCAATCCGCGATTCGATCCACTTGACCGGCACGCCCGTGACGATGGAGGCGACGATCGCCACCACGTAGCCCGGATACACCGGCACCTTGTTGCCGAAGCCGCCGCCGATGTCGCCGCCGACCACGCGGATCTTGCTTTCGGCGATGCCCGAGAGCATGGCGAGCACGGTGCGCACCAGGTGCGGCGCCTGCGTCGTCATGTAGACGGTCAGATAGCCGGTGGCCTTGTTGAAGGAGGCGACGCAGCCGCAGGTCTCCAGCGGGCAGGGATGGACGCGCGGGTTCAGGATCTCCTCGCGCACGGTGACCGGTGCATTGGCGAAGGCGGCGTCGGCCGCGGCCTGGTCGCCCGCCTCCCAGGTGAAGATGTGGTTCGGGTGGGTGCGCGGGCCGTGGCCCACGTCCTTCTTCTCGGCGATGTCCTCGCGGATGATGGGCGCGTCGGCGTCCATCGCCTTCTTCGGATCGACGATGGCGGGCAGCTCCTCGTAGTCCACCTCCACCAGCGCCGCGCCGTCGGCCGCGGCGTAGCGGTCCGTGGCCAGCACCATCGCCACTTCCTGCAGCTGGAAGCAGACCTTCTGGTCCGCCAGCACCGCCTGCACGTCGCCGCCCAGGGTGGGCATCCAGTGCAGGTTGACCGGCTTCAGGTCGTCGGCCGTCAGCACCGCCACCACGCCCGGCGACGCCAGGGCCTTGCTCTTGTCGATGCCGCGGATGCGCGCGTGCGCGTAGGGGCTGCGCACCATGGCGCCGAACAGCATGCCCGGCAGCTTGACGTCGTCGACGTAGCTGCCCTGGCCGCGGATGAAGCGCGCGTCCTCCTTGCGCAGCAGGGAGGTGCCCATGCCCTGCAACGCGTCCTCGCGCTGCTGGAGTTCCGACATGTCGCCCATGATGCTCTCCTTCAGGCGGGTTGCGCGGCGAGCTTCTGCGCGGCGGCCTGGACCGCCTTCACGATGTTCTGGTAGCCCGTGCAGCGGCAGAGATTGCCGGACAAGGCGGTGCGGATCTGATCCTGCGTCGGCGAAGGGCATTCGCGCAGGAATGCGGCCATGCTGATCAGGATGCCCGGCGTGCAGAAACCGCACT
>NZ_DASSVG010000428.1:0-2753 GCF_035706265.1 Ramlibacter sp.
GACGATGCCCAGCACGTCCCGGAAGCGGGGATGACCCGCATCCCGCAGCCACTCGAAGGCCACCATCTCGGTGGTGACCAGTTCGGCGCCGGCGGCGGCGAGGCGGTCGAAGGCGGCGTCGCGGCTGCGCTCGCTGCGCGAGCTGCAGGCGTCGGTGACCACCCAGACATCCAGTTCTTCCTCCAGCAGGCCCAGCGCCGTCTGCAGCAGGCACACGTGCGCCTCGCAGCCGGCCAGCACCAGGCTCTCGCGGCCGGGAGGCGGCGGCGCCGCCGCCTTCTGCAGGTGCTTCGGCAGGCTGCGCGCGTTGCCGCCCTGCGTCGGCTTCGGTGCGGGCTTGAGCCGCGGCAGCAGCACGGAACTGCCGTCGAAGGCCATCTTCTCCACCACCCGGCCGGCCACGAGCGGCTGCAGCGCCTCCACGGTGGACCCGAGGCCCTGCGGGTTTTCCTCGGTGGCCCACAGCGGCACCTGCAGCAGTTGCGCGATGCGCGCAAGCCGCACCGCGTTCGCGATCACGAGTTCGCCTTCGTGGATCGCCGGCATCAGGCGCTGCTGGTAGTCGACCAGCACGAGTTGGGAATCCTGGGCATCCAGCAGCATGGTTTATTCCTTTGCGCCCGATTATTCCCCGGGCGAAGGTTTAGCATCCCGGCGCATGAAAACCTCGCGCCCCGACCTGGTCGTCATCCACGAACACCCCGAGTGGCAGAAGCCGCTGTTCGCCGCGCTGGAGCGGCGCGGCGTGAACTTCGCGCCCTACGACGTGACGCAGGCCGCGTTCAGCAACTTCGATCCGCCGCCGGCCGCCCTGTACTTCAACCAGGCCAGCCCCAGCGCCTACGTGCGCGGCAACACGCGCGCCGTGCCGCTGGCGCTGGCCTACATGCGCACGCTGGAGCAGTTGGGCGCCCGGGTGCTGAACGGCGCCGACGTGTTCGCGCTGGAGCTGAGCAAGAGCGTGCAGGCCACCCTGCTGCGCACGCTCGACATCGACACGCCGCGTTCGATCACCTTCAACGACCCCTCGGCCCTGCGCGCCTTCGAAGACCGGATCGCGTGGCCCGCGGTACTGAAGCCGGACCAGGGCGGCAGCGGCGCGCGCATCCAGGTGGTGGAGTCGCTCGCGCAGGTGGAAGACGTCTTCCGGCGCGACCCGCAGGTCTGGCTGCCGGACAACCTGTTCCTGCTGCAGGAGTACCTGCCGCACGATCCCGAGCAGGGCATCGTGCGGCTGGAGTTCCTGGGCGGCGAGCTGCTCTACGCCATGCGCGTCAAGACCCACGGCCGCTTCAACCTGTGCCCCTCGCCCGTGTGCAACCCCGACGACGGCGAAGGCGTGTGCGAGATTCCGGCGCACGAACCGGTGGCCGCGCCGCCGGTGGAGTTCTATCCCTACCCCGAAGTGCCGCGCGAGGCCGTGGCCACGGCCAAGCGCATCGTGCAGGCGGCGAAGCTGGACGTGGGCGGCATCGAATACCTCGAGACGCCGGACGGCCGCCGCGTCTTCTACGACATCAACGCCAACTCCAACCTGCGCCCCTCGGTGGCCGAGGCCTTCGGCTTCGATCCCTTCGAGCGCGTGGTGGACTTCCTGGTCGGCAAGCTGCAGCCGCGCTCGACGGCGCGAGCTCGCACTTAGGGAACTGCCTTAAGTCGAGGGGGTTCAGCCCGACGGTACACTTGCCTGCGCATCGTATGCCCAGCCGCGCAGTCCAAGTCTTGCCTCCCATCCGTCTGCTGTGCGTCGAGGACAACCCGGACGACGTCGAGCTGATGGGCATCGCGCTGGAGCGGGCGGACCCGACGCGCCGGTACGAGCTGCACCGCGTCGACAACGCGGCCAGCTTCGTCGCCGCGCTGCAGGGCGAGTGGGACGTGATCCTGTGCGATTTCAACCTGCCCCGCTTCTCGCCCTATGCGGCCCTGCAGATCCTGGTCACGCGCCGCTGCAACATCCCGCTGATCGTGCTCACGCGCGCCATCGGCGAGGAGGCAGCGGTGCACGTGCTGCGCTGCGGCGCCAAGGACTACCTCACCAAGGACAAGCTGGGCACGCTGCCGCAGATCATCGGCCGGGTGCTGGAGGAGCGGCGGCGGGTCAAGGAGAAGGAGAGACTCGATGCCGAACTGCAGGCGGCCTATGCGCGCCTGAAGGAGCTCTCGGCCCGCTTCGTGCTGGCGCAGGAGCGGGAGCGCTCGCACATCTCGCGCGAGCTGCACGACCAGCTCGGGCAGACGCTGACGGCAGTGGTGATCCACCTGCACGCGGCGCAGCGCGCGAACGACCCGGAAGTGGCGCGCAAGTACGGCGACACGGCCGCGGAGCTCGCCAATGGCGCGCTGCAGCAGTTGAAGACGCTGTCCTTCTCGCTGCGGCCGGCGCAGCTGGACCTGCTGGGCCTGGTGCCGGCGGTGCAGTCCGCCATGCAGCGCATCTGCGAGCCCGCGGGGCTGGCGTGGGAAGTGCAAACGCGCGGCGAGGAACCCAAGCGCCTGGAGGAGAACGCCGCGGTGGCCGTGCGCCTGGTGCAGGAGGCGCTGACCAATGTGGTGCGCCATGCGCGCGCCACGCTGGTGCGGGTGCGCCTGCGCTTCCTGCCGGGCGGGCACATCGGCGTGCTGGTGCTCGACGATGGCAAGGGTTTCGACAAGGCGGCCGTCTTGAACGGCCAGCAGTCCGAACGGAATATCGGCCTGTACGGAATGATCGAACGCACGGAACTGGCAGGCGGCCGCCTGCACCTGCGCAC
>NZ_DASSVG010000429.1:0-2396 GCF_035706265.1 Ramlibacter sp.
ACGGTCACCTTCCGTTATTGAGGTCTCGATGCTGCATCGTCCTCGGCGTTCGCTCTTCTTCTTCCTCGGCGCGCTCGCGGCGCTGCTCGGCTGCGAGACGCCGAACACCGATCCGGGTCCGGGCTCGGTCCCGGAGGTCGCGGGAGAGATCGACGGCACCGTCCTCTACGTCGGCCCGCGCCCGATCTGCACGTACGTGGGGGGCACGCCGGCGGAGATCCGCGGCAACCCCGCGGTGATCGATGCCTACCTGGGAAGCGAACATGCTGACGTTTGACAACGTCTCCCAGCACTACGGCAGCTTCCGCGCGCTGCACGGCGTGCACCTCGAAGCGCGTGAAGGCGAGCTGGTCGTGCTGCTGGGGGCCAACGGCGCCGGCAAGAGCACCATCTTCCTCACCGCCAGCGGGCTGCTCAAGGCCACCGGCGGCTCGATCCGCTTCCGCCACCAGGAGCTCGCGGGCATGAAGCCCTCGCAGGTGGTGCAGCGCGGCGTCGTGCTGTGCCCCGAGGGCCGCAAGCTGTTCCCGCAGATGTCGGTGCTGAAGAACCTGATGCTGGGCGCCTACGTGCACCGCGCCGACGCCGCCGGCAACCGCAAGCGGCTGGACGAGGTGTTCTCGATGTTCCCGATCCTGCACGAGCGGCGCGAACAGGCCGCCGGCTCGCTCTCGGGCGGGCAGCAGCAGATGGTGGCCATCGGCCGCGCCCTCATGAGCCGGCCGCAGGCCCTGCTGCTCGACGAACCTTCGCTGGGCCTGGCCCCGCTGGTGGTCAAGCAGGTGCTCGAGGCCGTGCAGCGCATCAACCAGGCCGGCACCACCGTGCTGCTGGCGGAACAGAACGCGTACGCGGCGCTGAAGATCGCGCACCGCGCCTACGTGCTCGAAGGCGGCCGCATCGTGCTCGAAGGCGACCGCGACACCCTGCTCGGCAACGAGTCGGTCCGCAAGGCGTACATCGGCGCCTGAACCTTTTTATCCCGGAGACAAAAGACCCATGCAATTGCGCTCTCGTCTGAACTGCATCGTTGCCGTCGCGGCCCTGGCCGCCGCCCCCGCCTTCGCCCAGGAGGTGGTGAAGATCGGCTATTCCGGCCCGCTGTCCGGCGGTGCCGCCCTGTACGGCAAGAACGTCCTCGATGGCATGCAGCTGGCCGCCAGCGAGATCAACGCCGCCGGCTTCGAGGTCGGCGGCAAGAAGTACAAGCTGGAGATCGTCGCCCTGGACGACAAGTACAACCCGAGCGAGACCGCGATCAACGCCCAGCGCCTGGTGCAGGAGCACAAGACGCCGGCGATCCTGGTGCCGCACTCGGGCGGCAGCTTCGCGCTGCAGACGCAGAACGAGGCGCAGAAGTACCTGCTGCTGTCGTACACCAGCGTGCCGCAGGTCACCGCGCGCGGCAACAAGCTCACGCTGCGCATCCCGCCGGAGTTCACCACCTACATCCCGTCCTTCGTGAAGCACGCGATGGGCAAGTACGGCAAGAACCTGGCGATCGCCGCCGCCGACCACGATTACGCGAAGGCGTGGATCGCCGCCTTCAAGCCGGCCTGGGAAGCCGCCGGCGGCAAGGTGGTGGCCGAGAATCCCATGAGCTACAACAAGTCCACCGACTTCTACAGCGGCGTGAGCCGCGCGGTGGCCGGCAAGCCGGACGTGATGTTCATCGGCGGCGCTTCCGAGCCCACCGCGCTGGTGGCCAAGCAGGCGCGCGAGCTGGGCTTCAAGGGCGGCTTCGTGATCATCGACCAGGCCAAGATGGACGAGATGGCCAAGGTGATGGGCGGCTACGGCCAGCTGGAAGGCTCGATCGGCGTGCTGCCGCTGATCGACGACCCGGCGCCCGATTCCAAGGCCTTCGTGCAGCGCTTCCAGAAGGTGCATCCGGGCCGCGTGCCGAGCTCGGAAGTGTCCCTGAACTACACCGCCGTGCACGCCACCGCGATGGCGATGAAGCTGGCTGGCACGGTGACTGACGCCACGGCGATCCGCGCCAACCTGGACAAGGCGATGAAGCAACTGCCGCGGGCCTGGAACCCGAACGGCCTGGACGGCGTGGACGAGCGCGGCGGCTCGCTGGCCGACACCCGCGTGGCCGTGATCGAAGGCGGCAAGGTGAAGGAACGCGCGCTGCGCGAAGCCAAGTAAGGGCCGCTGGCCCGTACCCGCAAGGCCGCCCCCCGGGCGGCCTTTTTCGTGGGCGCCGGCGAACGCCCCGGGCTTACAGCCGCGGCAGCCGCATGCGGCACGACGCGACGTAGCGGCACAGCTGCCCGTAGCGGCGCCAGGCGATGAACTGGAGCTGGCGCGAGATCAGCTGGCGCACGGCCGGATCGCCGCACGGCACGGATTCACCCGCGTACGACTCGAGGGCCTGTTCGGCCGTCCTC
>NZ_DASSVG010000430.1:0-13684 GCF_035706265.1 Ramlibacter sp.
AGTCCACACCCGATACGGTGTGGGACAACTGGGGCCTGACGCGGGAGCAGGCGCAGCGCGGCGGCCTCAACCCGAAGATGTTCAACAGCTTCCTGGACGGCTCCAAGCCTGCCATCGAGAGCACCGCGGTGGCCAACGCCACCGGCCTGGCCGTGCCCTCCGACGGCCTGCTCTATCCGCCAGCCAGCATCGAGGACATCCCCTTCGTCACCCGCCCGCGCAGCGAAGGCGGCGTGCTGGAACACAAGGGCATGGTGGAAGTCATCTCCTCGCTGGAGGCCGACGGCCGCGCGATCCCCTACGAGATCCGCATGGGCGTGTGGGTCACGGTGGAAGGCGAGACCGAGTACATCCGCAACTGCTTCGAGGAGTACAAGGCGCACACCGACCCGAGCGGGCGCTACTTCACGCTCTACAAGCGCTGGCACCTGATCGGCCTGGAAGTGGGCGTGTCGGTCGCGAGCGTCGCGCTGCGCGGCGAGGCCACGGGGGTGGCAAGCTGCTGGAACGCGGACGTGGTGGCCACCGCCAAGCGCGACCTGCAGCCGGGTGAAGTCCTCGACGGCGAGGGCGGCTACACCGTCTGGGGCAAGCTGCTGCCGGCCGAGAAGTCCGTGCGCATGGGCGGGCTGCCGCTGGGCCTGGCGCACGACGTGAAGCTGGTGCGCCCGGTGAAGAAGGGCCAGAGCCTCAGCTGGGCCGACGTCGCGATGGACACCGGCACCCGCGCCTACCAGCTGAGGCGCGAGATGGAGTCGCTGTTCGCGCGCTGAGCCGGAAAGGGCGCTCCGCTTTTGCTACAATAACGAACGTTGTGGGGGGGTAGCTCAGCTGGGAGAGCGTCGCGTTCGCAATGCGAAGGTCGGGAGTTCGATCCTCCTCCTCTCCACCACCAACATCCCCGGAAAGGCCTTGGCGCACCGCCAGGGCCTTTTTTCTTGCGTGCCGGTAGGAACCGGTGCGCACGATCCTGCGCGCCCGGCTGCAAGGGGCCGCCCTCCGGCCCGCCTAGGGTGGATGCGAAAGCGGCAACCGGGAGAACCACCTTGCGCATCCACCACCTCAACTGCATCTCGAGCTGTCCCCTCGGCGGCCGGCTCATGGACGGCCGCACCCAGGGCATCCTCACGCGCGGGCGGCTGTGCTGCCATTGCCTCGCCATCGAAAGCGACGACGGGATCGTGCTGGTCGACACGGGCTTCGGCCTGAACGACGTGCGCACGCCGCGCAAGCGCCTGAGCGGCTTCTTCCTGGCCCTGCTGAGCCCGGATTTCCGTGAAGAGCTCACCGCCTTGCGCCAGTTGCAGGCGCTGGGGTTCTCCGCCGCCGACGTGCGCCACATCGTGCTCACGCACCTGGACTTCGACCACGCCGGCGGGCTCGACGACTTCCCGCACGCGGCGGTCCACATGCTGCAGCAGGAACGCGACTACGCGCTGCTGCAGAAGACCTGGCTGGACCGGCAGCGCTTCAGGCCGCAGCAATGGAGCACGCGTGCCCGCTGGCGCGTGTATCCGGCGTCGGCCGGCGAGCCCTGGTTCGGCTTCGACGCCGTGCGCCAGCTCGCCGGGCTGCCGCCCGAGATCCTGCTGGTGCCGCTGGCCGGCCACACCCACGGCCATGCCGGCGTGGCCATCCGCACCGACGGCCACTGGCTGCTGCAGACCGGCGACGCCTACTTCTGGCACCAGGAAATGGACTTCGAGCACCCGCGCTGCACGCCCGGCCTGCGCATGTACCAGACCCTGATGGAGAAGGACCGCGCCCGGCGCCTGGCGAACCAGCAGCGCCTGCGCGCGCTGCGGCGCGAGCATGGCCAGCAGATCGAGATCTTCTGCGCCCACGACCCGATCGAATACGAGCGGCTCACCGGCCATCCGATGGGCGAGCCCCTGGGCGCCCACGTGCACGCGCACGCGTAGCGGCGCGCGGAGCCCGCTTCAGGGTTTCGGGCCGGCCTGCGCGGGGGACTTGGGATCGACGATCGGCCGGGTCACCGCCTTGGTGGCCGTCTTCACGTCCTCGCTGGGCGGCGCGGTGCCGAACTTCTCGCTGCGGATCATGGGCGCGCTGGCAGCGGCCGCCGCGGCCGATGCTGCGGCGGTGATCGAGCTCGCAGCCGCCTGCGAACGCGGCGGCAATTCGCCCGTCGCGGCACGGCCGCGCCAGCGGGCGGCGACCGCATCCATCGCGGCCTCGAGGCTCTCCTTCTGGCGCTGCGCGTCGGCGGAGCCGGGCGCGCTGGCCGCGCTCGCAGGCCGCAGCGCGGCGCTGGCGGCACCGATCGGTGCCGCGCCGGCAACCTGCGGCGCGGAAGCCGTACCGGCCGGTGCCGAGGCGCCGGCGGGCGCCGCCCCCGGTGTCGGCGCGCGCGACGCGCGGGGCCGGCAGCGGCATCACGCCGCCTGCATCATCTCCTTCTTCAGGCTGGAGGCCTCGCGATGGGCGCGCTCGATCGCTTCGCGCAGCCGTGAATCGACACCGCCGCCAGCATTGCGGCAGGCCTGCATGGCGCGGTCGGCCGTCTCCTCCAGCTGCTGGACGTCCTTGCGCAGGCTTTCCTCGCTGGCCGAGCCCTGGCCGTGCGCCGCGTGCTTGCACGCGCTGGCCTGCTCGTGCAGCGCCATGACGCATTGCTTCAGGTCGGCGGGAACCGAGGCCGACTGCTGGCAGGCGTTGCGGGCTTCGTCCGCGGATCGCTCGAGACGGTCGATGCCTTGCTTCATCTGTTCCGCTTGCATGCTTTTCTCCTTGCGTTGGGACCACCCAATCTAGGAGGCCCGGCCCGCCGGCGGCTGTCGTCGCCGCCGCAGCATGGCAGTCGGACAGGCCCGACACGCGACCGGCGTTTGCACGCGCGGGTCGTCCTACATGGAAACACCTGCCGTCCGACAGGGTGCGGCGCGGCCTCTTCCTATGGTGGCCCTTGCCCCGCGCGAACCGCGACCGCACGGTCCGGTTCGCACGGCAAGAAGAAGCACGGCAGCGTGCCCCCAGCCCATGGCCCATCGCACCCTTCCCTCGCGCATCCTCGCCGTCCTCATCGGCCTCGTGGCTGTTGCCCTCGTCCTCGGCGGCATCCGGCTCGCCGGCCTGGGCGGCTCCTGGTATTACCTGGTGGCGGGCGTGCTGCTGCTGGCCGTGGCCTGGCTGCTGTGGCGCGGCAAGCCCGGCGCCGTGCTGGTGTTCGCCCTCGTGTTCGCGGCCAGCGTCGCCTGGGCCTTGTGGGAGAGCGGCCTCGACTGGTGGCCGCTGGCGGCCCGGCTGGACGTGCTGTTCGTGCTGGGGCTGCTCCTGCTGCTGCCCGGCGTCATCGCAGGCACGCCCGCAGCGCGCCGCCTGCCGCGCATCGTGCTGGGCGTCGTCCTCGGCGCTTTCGCGCTGATCGCGGTGGCGAGCTGGCTGCGCGATCCGCACGACCTCGATGGCACGCTGGCGTCGAACACGGCGGTGACGGCGCCCGGCGGCATGGCCGCGGCGGACTGGACGGCCTACGGCGGATCGGGCGCGGGCCAGCGCTACTCGGCGCTGCGCCAGATCACGCCGGAGAACGCGGAGCAGCTGCAACCGGTCTGGCACTTCCAGACCGGCGACGTGCGCGGCCAGGCCGGCGACCCGAAGGAGACCACCTTCGAGGTCACGCCGCTGAAGATCGGCAACCGGCTCTACTTCTGCACGCCGCACCAGGACGTGATCGCGCTCGACGCGACGACCGGCGCCCAGGTGTGGCGGTACGACCCGCGCATCCAGGATCGATTGGCGCTGCAGCACCTGACGTGCCGGGGCCTCAGCTGGCAGCCCGCGTCGGCGCGCGCATCGGCGGGGGCGCCTGCATCCGCGGCTGCTGCACCTGCTTCGGCGGCCTCTGCTGCCGCACCGACAGCTGCCGCACCTGCTTCGGCTGCATCTGCTGCCATACCGACGGCTGCCGCATCCGCCACCGCCCCCACACCAAGTTCCAGCCAGGCGATCGGCACCGGCCCCAGTGTCGACGCGTCCTCGCAGCAAGGCGGCGGCACGCCGGGCAGCGTGCCCGCACCCGGGCCGCTGCCCGTTGCGGCGGTCGACGGCCCCACCGACCCGAGTTGCCCCTCGCGGCTGTTCATGCCGACGGCCGATGGCCGGCTGATCGCGCTCAATCCCGACAACGGCCACGTCTGCGCGGACTTCGGCGGCGGCACGGGGCAGATCGACCTCTGGGCGGGCATGCCGAACCGGCGGCCGGGCGCCTACTACTCCACTTCGCCGGTGGTGGTCGCGCGCGGGCTGCTGGTGGTCGGCGGCACCGTCCTGGACAACGTCTCGACGCAGGAGCAGTCGGGCGTGATCCGCGCGTTCGACGCCGAGTCGGGCCGCCTGGTGTGGAACTGGGATTCGGGCAACCCGGAACAGACCGCGCCGCTGCCCGCCGGCCAGACCTACGTGCCCAATTCCCCCAACAGCTGGAGCATCTCCGCGGTCGACGAAGCGCTCGGCCTCGTCTACGTGCCGCTCGGCAACCAGCCGCCGGACCAGTGGGGGGCGCAGCGCTCGCCCGCGGTCGAAAAGTATTCCTCGTCGATCGTCGCCCTCGACCTGCAGACCGGCCAGGTGCGCTGGAGCTTCCAGACGGTGCACCACGACCTGTGGGACTACGACGTACCGTCGCAACCGAGCCTGCTGGACCTGCGCGTGGGCGGCGGCACCGTGCCCGTGCTGGTGCAGCCGACCAAGCAGGGCGAGCTGTTCGTGCTGGACCGGCGCACCGGCCAGCCGGTGATCCCCGTGACGGAGCAGCGCGTCCCGCAGGGGGCTGCCGAGGGCGAGCGCCTGGCGCCCACCCAGCCGCGCTCGGGGCTGTCCTTCGATCCCGAACCACTGGCCGAGCGCCACATGTGGGGCGCCACGATGTTCGACCAGCTCTATTGCCGCATCGCCTTCCACCAGTTGCGCTACGAGGGCCGCTACACGCCGCCGTCGCAGGAGGGAACGCTGGTCTATCCGGGCAACTTCGGCGTCTTCAACTGGGGCTCGATCGCGGTGGATCCGGTGCGGGGCTGGGCGTTCACCACCCCGGCCTACCTCGCGTTCGTCTCGCAACTGGTGCCGCGCCCGGACGATCGCGCGCTGGTCGTGCAGGGCGAGGAACGGCCCGAAGGCAGCCTGCCGGCGCTGAACGAGAACTTCGGCGCGCCGTACGCGATCAAGCTCTATCCCTTCACTTCGCCGCTCGGCATCCCCTGCCAGCAGCCGCCGTGGGGCTATGTCGCCGGGGCCGACCTGGCCAGCGGCCGCATCGCCTGGCGCCACCGCAACGGCACGGTGCGCGACCTCGCACCGGTGCCGCTGCCCTTCCGCATGGGCGTGCCCAGCCTGGGCGGGCCGCTCGTCACGGCCGGCGGCGTCGCCTTCCTCTCGGGGACCCTCGACAACTACGTGCGGGCCTACGACATGCGCACCGGCCGCGAGCTGTGGCGCAGCCGCCTGCCCGCCGGCGGCCAGGCCACGCCCATGACGTACGAAGGAGCGGACGGACGCCAGTTCGTCGTGGTGGTGGCCGGCGGCCACGGATCGCTCGGCACCCAGGCCGGGGACGACGTGATCGCGTACGCCCTGCCGCGCCGCTAGCGACTGGCGCGCTTCACTTCGACGGCGGACCGCCCTCCCCGCTGGCGCGCAGCGGCGGCGGCAGCGGCTGGCCCGCCTGCCGTTCGCGGAACAGTGCGGCGCGCGACAGCAGCACCGTGCTGACCGGCGCCGTGATCGACAGGATGATGATGATCAGCCACGAATGCAGCGCGAGCCCGCCGCGCCCCGCGCTGAAGTAGATCACCGAGGCCAGCGTCACCGCCCAGCTCGCGAGCGTGTACACCAGCGCCGGTGCGTGCATGCGCAGGAAGAAGTCCGGCAGCCGCGCCAGGCCGAGCGCGGAGGTCAGCGCGACCAGCCCGCTGAAGACCAGCAGCACTGCGACGATCGTTTCCATGATCATTCGATCACCTCGCCGCGCAGCAGGAACTTGGCCAGGGCCGCGGAGCTCACGAATCCGAACAGCGCCATCAGCAGCGCGGCCTCGAAGTACATGCTGCTGTCGTAGCGGATCGCCAGCACCAGCAGCGCGAGCATCGCCAGCACGAACACGAAGTCCAGCGCCAGCACGCGGTCCTGCGCGCGCGGGCCGCCGAACAGGCGCCGCATCGCCACCGCACCGGCAAGCACATAGAGCACCAGCGTGACCGTGATCGCGACGGACAGGACACTCATTCGAAGATCTCCCGCAATGGTTGTTCGTAGCGCACCTTCAGGTCCTCGATGAAGGCGGCTTCGTCGTCCAGGTCGAACACGTGCAGCAGCAGGGCGCTGCGGTCGGACGCGAGCTCGCACCACACCGTGCCCGGGATCACCGTGACGATGATCGCCAATGCGGCCAGCGCGTGCGGCTCGCGCAGCTGCAGCGGCACCGCGACGAAGGCGCCGCGCGGCGGCCGGCGGGGCACGCGCCACACGGCTTGCGCGACCTGCAGGCCGGAGAGCACGACATCCGCGCCCACGCGCAGGATCAGACGGGCGACGGTCCACGGCCGCCGCACCGGCCCCAACGGAGGCAGCAGGGGCGCCAGCAGCAGCGGCACGGCAACGCCCAGCACGGCGCCCGTCAGCAGGTGCACCAGCGCCAGCGAGTCGTTCAGCAGCAGCCACATGGCCCACAGCGAGGCCGAGACCAGCGGCGAAGGCAGCCAGCGCTTCATGGCTGCGGCCTCGCGGGCGCCGGCACGGGCCGGGTCTGCAGCACGGCGCCGGTGTAGAGCGAGGGTGTATGCAGTTCGGCCGCCGCATAGCCGGTGTAGCGCAGCGCGGACTCGCCCCGCACGGCCAGGGCCGTGCAGGCGCCGAGCAGCAGCAGCACCGGCAGCACCTCCACCAGGCGCAGCCGCGGCGCGGCCCGCTCCTGCAGCGCCCAGAAGTGGGCGATGAAGGCGCGCGTGAGGGCCACCGAAGACAGCAGGCCGGAGACGATCAGCAGCGCGAACAGCGCCCAGGCCTCGCCGCGCCACTGCGCCGGCGCGTCGCGGCGTGCCTCCAGCAGCGCATCCAGCATCGCGATCTTGCCGACGAAGCCCGAAAGCGGCGGCAGTCCCGACAACACCAGCGTGCACAGGAGGAAGGCCACGCCGAGGAAAGCCACCGCCGCCGGAATGGCGCGGCCCACCAGCGGCACGCGGGCATCGTCCAGGTTCACGTCCTGCGGCACGGTGCGTTCGCCGCGCTCGCCGAAGGTCGGCAGGGGCGCCTCGCTGTCGTCGGCCCAGGGCGCGTCCACCTCCACCTGGCGCGCGCGCTCCACCAGTTCCACCAGCAGGAACATGGCCGAGGCCGCGAGGGTGGAACTCGCCAGGTAGAACAGCGCCGCGCCGGTGAGTTGCGGCAGGTCGAGGCTGATGGCGGCCAGCACCGTGCCGGCGGAGGTGATGATCGAATAGCCGGCCAGCTTGCCCAGTTGCTGCGAGGCCAGCATGCCGATGGCGCCGAAGCCCACGGTGGCGAGTCCGCCCCACAGCAGCGCGGAGCCGCCGAACAGGGCCGAGGCGCCGGCGGTGGCCGGGAAGCACAGGGTCCACAGGCGCAGCACCGCGTAGACGCCCACCTTGGTGAGGATGGCGAACACGGCGGCCGCCGGCGCGCTGGCGGCCGAATAGGCCGGCGGCAGCCAGAAGTTCAGCGGCCACAGGGCCGCCTTGGCGAGGAAGGCGACGCCCAGCAGGGCAGAGGCGGCATGCAGCAGGCCGCGGTCTTCCGGCGGCACGTGCGGCAGCTTGACGGCGATGTCGGCCATGTTCAGCGTGCCCGTGATCCCGTACAGCAAGGCCACGGCGATCAGGAACAGGAACGAGGCCAGCAGGTTCACCGTGATGTAGTGCAGCCCCGAGCGCACGCGGCCCGTGCCGCCCCCGTGCAGCAGCAGGCCGTAGGAGGCCGCCAGCAGCACCTCGAAGAACACGAACAGGTTGAACAGGTCCGCGGTGAGGAAGGCGCCGTTGAGGCCCATCAACTGCAGTTGCAGCAGCGGGTGGAACTGCACGCTGGCGCGGTGCCAGCGCGCCAGCGAGAACAGCAGCGAGCCCAGCGCCACGCAGGCCGCCAGCACCAGCATCAGGGCCGAGAGCCGGTCCAGCGCCAGCACGATGCCGAAAGGCACCGGCCAGTTCCCCGGCAGGTAGACGCCGAAGCTGGCGGTGCGGCCGCTCTCCGACACACCCTGCAGCAAATGCCACGCGAGCGCCAGGCTGGCCAGCATCGACAGCATGTTGAGGCCCGCCTTCCAGCGCCGCCAGCGGTCGCCCATGCCCACCAGCACGGCCGCCGTCACCAGCGGCAGCAGGACCGGGGCCACCACGAGCTGGCCGGAAGTGAGCGAGATCAAGGCGCCTCCTCCCGGCCGTCCACGTGGTCGCTGTCGGTCAGGCCGCGCAGCGCCAGCAGCACGACCAGGAACAGCGCGGTGGTCGCGAAGCCGATCACGATCGCCGTCAGCACCAGCGACTGCGGCAGCGGATCGGTGTAGTGCAGCAGGTCCGGCGGCACGCCCGGCTGCACGATCGGCTCGGCGTCGAGCGAGAGGCTGCCGACGCTGAAGATGAACAGGTTGACGGCATAGGACAGCAGCGACAGCCCGATCAGCACCTGGAAGGTGCGGGGCCGCAGCACCAGCCACACGCCCGCCGAGACGAGCACCCCGATCGCCAGAGAGATCACGAGTTCCATCAGCGCCGCTCCCCCGACTGGCGGCGCCGCGCCCGCAGCGACTGGTGGGCCAGCGCGGTGAGCAGCAGCAGCGTGGACCCCAGCACGACGCAGAACACGCCCAGGTCGAACAGCGCCGCGCTGGGCAGGTGGAAGTCGCCCAGCACCGGCAGCGTCACGTGCGCCGTGTGGGTGGTGAGGAAGGGATAGCCGAAGGCCAGCGAGGCCAGCCCCGTGCCCACCGCGATCAGCAGGCCGAAGGCGATCCAGCGCGGCGGCTGCAGGTTGAGCCGGTCCTCGATCCACTGCGTGCCGCCCACCATGTACTGCGCGATGAAGGCGATCGCCAGCGTGAGGCCCGCGACGAAGCCGCCGCCGGGCTGGTTGTGCCCGCGCAGGAACAGGTGCAGCGCCAGCACCGCCGCCACCGGCAGCAGCAGGCGCACCAGCACCGCGGGCACCAGCAGGTAGCCCTGGGCCGGATCGCCGGCATCGAGGATCTCCTCCGTCCGCACCAGGTCGCTGGACACGCCCGGCGGCGCCAGCTGCTGCTGCGGCGGCACCTCGATCACCTCGCGCGGCGGCCGGAAGCGCCGCAGCAGCGCGAAGACCGTGATGCCCACCAGCGCCAGCACGGTCACCTCGCCCAGCGTGTCGAAGGCGCGGAAGTCGACCAGCATCACGTTGACGACGTTGGTGCCGCCGCCGGCCGGCAGCGCGTTGGCGAGGTAGAAGGGCGAGATGCTCTGGGCGCCGGTGCGCGTGAGCAGCGCATACGACAGCGCGGCGAGCCCGGCGTCGGCCAGCGCGGCGAGCACGAAATCGCGCCGGCGCCGCCACGCGGCGCGCACCCGCGTGCGGACGTCGTCCTGCTCGATGCGCTTGGGCAGCCAGCGCAGCCCCAGCAGGAACAGCACCATCGTCACCGTCTCCACCGCCAGTTGCGTGAGCGCCAGGTCGGGGGCGGAGAACCAGGCGAAGGTGAGGCACACCGCGATGCCCACCACGCCCAGCAGCGCCAGCGCCACCAGCCGGTGGAACTTGGCCTGCCAGGCGCTGGCCACGGCCGCCGCCGCGCCGACCAGCCACAGCACCACGAACTCCGGCGTGGCCGGCACGCGCGGCCGGTCGCCCCACGTGAGCGGCACGACCAGCGCAGCTCCCAGCGCGAGGCCCGCGGCCGCGATGAAGATCCAGAACACCTGCGCCTGCAGGCGCAGGCTGCTGGTGCGGCGCAGGAGGCGGCGCGCGCCCCAGCTCGTGCCGCCCAGCAGTGCCTCGAACGCCTGCTTGCCGTCGGCGCGCTCCAGGAAGGGCGTGGCGCGCAGGGGCCGGTCGCGGAAGCGCCGGCCGTAGCGCAGGTAGATCGCCGTGCCGGCCACCAGCGCCACCAGGCTCATGACCATGGGCGCGTTGAAGCCGTGCCAGACGGCGAGGCTGTATTCGGGCAGCGTGCCGCCCACCACCGGCCGCGCGGCGGCCGCCAGCACGGCGCCGACCGAGCGCTCGGGCAGGATGCCCACCACCAGGCAGGCCAGCACCAGGAATTCGATCGGCGCGCGCATCCAGCGGGCCGGCTCGTGCGGCGTGCGCGGGCAGTCGCGCGGCGGCGGGCCGAAGAACACGTCGTGGCCGAAACGCAGCGAGTAGGTCACCCCGAAGATGCCCGCCAGGGTCGCGGCGATCGGCAGCCCCCACTCCACGGCGGGCGAGGACTGCACGAACACCGTCTCGGCGAAGAACATCTCCTTGGAGAGGAAGCCATTGAGCAGCGGCACGCCCGCCATCGCGGCGCAGGCCACCATGGCCAGCTTGGCCGTGCGCGGCATGAAGCGGTACAGGCCGTCGAGGCGCCGCATGTCGCGGGTGCCGCTTTCGTGGTCGATGATGCCCACGGCCATGAAGAGCGACGCCTTGAACGTCGCGTGGTTCATCATGTGGAAGACCGCAGCGACGGCGGCGAGGCGGCTGTTCAGCCCGAGCAGCAGCGTGATCAGCCCGAGGTGGCTGATGGTCGAATAGGCCAGCAGCGCCTTCAGGTCGTTCTGGAACATCGCCGCGTAGGCCCCGAGCAGCAGCGTCGCCAGCCCCGCGCCGCCCACGATCCAGAACCAGGTGTCGCTGCCGGCCAGCACCGGCCACAGGCGCGCCAGCAGGAACACACCCGCCTTCACCATGGTGGCCGAGTGCAGGTAGGCCGAGACCGGCGTCGGCGCCGCCATCGCATGCGGCAGCCAGAAGTGGAACGGGAACTGCGCGCTCTTGGTCAGCGCGCCCAGCAGCACCAGCCCCACCGCCGCCGGGTACAGCTCGTGCGCGCGCAGGCGGTCGCCCGCGCGCAGCACGTCGTCGAGGTCGTAGCTGCCGGCGATGTGGCCCACCAGCACCAGCCCGGCGAGCAGCGCCAGCCCGCCGGCGGCCGTGACGATGAAGGCCATGCGGGCGCCGCGCCGGGCGTCCTTGCGGTGGTGCCAGTAGCCGATCAGCAGGAAGGAGAACAGGCTGGTGAGCTCCCAGAACACCGCCAGCTGGATCAGGTTGCCGGAGAGCACGATGCCCAGCATGGAGCCCATGAAGCCGAGGAGCAGCGCATAGAAGCGCGCCGCCGGATCCTGCGCCGACAGGTAGTAGCGCGCATAGAGCACCACCAGCGCACCGATCACGCTCACCAGCATCGCGAACAGCCAGGCGAAGCCGTCCACCCGCAGCACGAAGTCGATGCCCAGCGAAGGCAGCCACTCGACGCGCTCGCTGACCACGCCGCCGTCCGCGACCTGCGGGAACTGGAACGCCATGGCGGTCGCGACGGCGAGCGCGACGCTGCCGGCCAGCAGCGACTCGCCGTTGCGGGCGCGCGTGGGCAGCACTGCGGCCACCACGCTGGCCACGAACGGCAGCAGGACGATCCATGCAAGGGGCATGCGCCGAGTCTAGTGGAGCCGTGCCGCCGACCGTTGGGCCACAATGGCCGCACATCAGGAGGAATCCATGGAAGCCATCACGACCGTCCTGGCCGCCACCGACTTCTCGGCCGATGCGGCCTGCGCCGCGCAGCGGGCCGCGCAGCTCGCCCGCGAGCATGGCGCCGCTCTGCGGCTGGTGCACGTGGTCGAGCCCGACTTCCTGCTCGCGCTGCGCGACCTGGTCGACACCCACCGCGACCTGCAGGCCTCGGTGCGCGACCAGGCCGGCATCGAGCTGGCCGCCGCGGTGCAGGCCTTGCAGCAGGGCTCGCCCGGCGTGCAGGTCACGCCCGTGGTGCGCGAAGGCCGGGTGCTGCAGGAGCTGGGCAGCGAGGAGCAGCAGGCGGACGTGCTGGTGCTGGGCGCGCGCGGCTCGCACGCGCTGCGCGAGCTGGCGCTGGGCACCACGGCCGACCGGCTGCTGCGCACGGCGACCCGGCCCCTGCTCGTCGTCAGGCAGCCGCCAGCGGGCCCCTATGCCAGGGTGCTGGTGCTGGCCGATCTCGAGCCGCCCTCGGCGGCGGCGCTCGCGTTCGCCGCGCGGCTGGCGCCGGCGGCCTCGCTGCGCCTGCTGCATGCCGTGGACCTGCCCTTCGAGGGCAAGCTGCGCCTGGCCGGGGTGGGCGAGGAGGAGATCGCGGCGTGGCGCGCGCGCACCGCCGCCCATGCGCACGACGCGCTGGAGCGCATGTGCGACGCGTCCGGACAGCGGCTGCGCACCATCGTCTCGGTGCAGGAAGGCGACGTGTGCCGCGTGTTCCTGCAGGCGCTGGAAGACCTGCGGCCCGATCTCGTGGTGGTCGCGCGCGAGCACCACGCGCCGCTGAGCGACCTGCTCCTGGGCAGCGTCACCCGGGTCGTGCTGGCCGAGGCCTCCTGCGACGTGCTGGTGGTGCCCGCCAGCGGCGCGTGAGCGCGCCCCGGCGTGGCGCGTTACGCGAGCGCGATGACGCCTTGCGCGCCGATGCTGCGCAGGCAGCGCTTGCGCAGGCTCTCGACCGCGGCCAGGTGCTCCTGCAGCACCTGGAAGGCCGGCCCCGCCGTCCGGCTGCACAGGGCCTGCAGCAGGCGCGCGCGCGAGACCAGCACGGCCACCCAGGCCACGGAGAACTTGGGCAGCGAGGCACCGAGGATGCGCATTTCGCCGAACTCCTGCTGGATGCGCCGCAGGCGCTCCGGGTCGACCCAGCTGTCGGTCAGCGCGCGCAGGTCCATCTCGTATTTCTCCAGGGCCGCGGCGAGCTTGAAAGTCACCACCCGGGCGGAAAACTCCTTGATCTGCATGGCACGAACTCTAGGCGACCCCGCGCCCGTTTCCAGCGCGAAAACGTGCAGTTACGGCTCGGGATGTAACGCCGAAGAATGATGGAACAGCACCTCTTCGTCCTGGTCGACCTGCTCGGCACCTTCGCCTTCGCCGTCAGCGGCGCGCTGGCGGCCGAACAGAAGCGGCTGGACCTGTTCGGCGTGGCCGCCATCAGCCTGCTCACCGCCTGCGGCGGCGGCGTGATCCGCGATCTGTGCCTCGGTGCGCTGCCGCCGGTGGGCATCTCGGACTGGCGCTATCTCGCCACCTCGATGGCAGCGGCGGCCTGCGCGATCTGGGCGCGGCGTCTCATCGCCCATCTCGAGCAGCCGATCCTCTTCTTCGATGCGCTGGGGCTCGGCTTCTTCGCCGTGACGGGCGCGCTGAAGGCGCTGCTGCTGCAGCAGAACGTGGAGGTCGCAATCCTCCTCGGGCTGGTGACGGCGGTGGGCGGCGGCGTGATGCGCGACGTGATGCTCACGCGCGTGCCCGTGATCCTGCAGAAGGAGATCTACGCGCTGGCGGCGCTGCTGGGCGCCGCCATCCAGGTGCTGGGGCACTACCTCGAATGGCGCGTCGCGCTGACGCCCTGGTTCGCCGCCTCGGTGTGCGTGGCGCTGCGGCTGCTCGCGCTGCGCTATTCCTGGAGCCTGCCTGTCGTGCAGGGGCGCGATCGCGCCGACCGTTGACGGAA
>NZ_DASSVG010000431.1:0-3948 GCF_035706265.1 Ramlibacter sp.
TGGTGATGGCACCGCGGCAGGAGATGGACATCGCGCTGGTGGCCGACAACGTGGGCGAGTGGATGTTCCACTGCCACATCCTCGACCACGCGGCGGGCGGCATGATGGGGACCGTGCTGGTCGAGTAAGGACTTGCCCGACTGGGGCAAGCTCAGCAGCGGGCCATCCTTATACACTGCGCTCCATGCAGTTGCAGGACCTGCCCGCCATCCCCCGGAACCTGACTTCGGGCGAGCGCTCGCTGGTGCTCGCCGCGTCCCGTCGGGCGGAGGTGCTCCATGGCCGCGGCGCCCCGCTGCGCGAGGTGCTGGCGCAGCTGACCACCGCGGTGGAATCGCTCGGCCAGGGCCGCACGGTGGCGTCGATCCTGGTCCTGGACCGCGAGGGCCTGCTGCGCAACGGCGCCTCGCCCAACCTGCCGGCCGACTACCTGGACGCGATCGACCGCCTCAAGCCGGATCCCGCCGTGGGCACCTGCGCGGCCGCGGCCGCCACCGGGCTGATCGTCGACACCCCCAGCTTCCTGGACGACCTCCGCTGGGCGGAACTGCGCCACCTGCCGATGGCCCTGGGCTTCCTCGGGGCCTGGAGCATGCCGATCAAGAACGATGCCGGCCGCGTGCTGGGCACCTTCGGCACCTATTTCCGCGAGCACCGGCTGGCGACGCCGGGCGAGCGCGAAGCCGTCGCGCTGCTGGCCGGGGTGGCGGCCGTCGCCATCGAGGCCAACGCGTTCGCCTGAAGCAAAAAAAACGCGCCCGGAGGCGCGCTTTTCATTGGAGACCGCAGGCGATCACTTCGCCACGACGCGGACCATCTCCAGGCACTTGTTCGAGTAGCCCCACTCGTTGTCGTACCAGGCCACCAGCTTGACGAAGGTGGAGTCCAGCGCGATGCCGGCGTCGGCGTCGAAGATGGAAGTGCGGGCGTCGCCGACGAAGTCGGTCGCCACCACCTTGTCTTCCGTGTAGCCCAGGATGCCCTTGAGCGCGCCTTCGCTCTGCGCCTTCATCTCGGCGCAGATCTCCTCGTAGGTGGCCGGCTTGTTCAGTTCCACGGTCAGGTCGACCACCGACACGTCGGAGGTCGGCACGCGGAAGGACATGCCCGTGAGCTTCTTGTTCAGCTCGGGGATCACCTTGCCGACGGCCTTGGCGGCGCCGGTGGACGACGGGATGATGTTCTCCAGGATGCCGCGGCCGCCGCGCCAATCCTTGTTGGAGGGGCCGTCGACGGTCTTCTGCGTCGCCGTGGCGGCGTGCACCGTGGTCATCAGGCCGCGCTTGATGCCCCACTTGTCGTTCAGCACCTTGGCCACGGGCGCCAGGCAGTTGGTGGTGCAGGAGGCGTTGGAGATGATCGCCTCGCCCTTGTACTTCTCGTGATTCACGCCGAACACGAACATCGGCGTGTCGTCCTTGGACGGGGCGGACATGATCACCTTCTTGGCGCCGGCCTGGATGTGCTTCTGCGCGCCATCGGCCGTGAGGAAGATGCCGGTGGACTCGATCACCACGTCGGCGCCGATCTCGCCCCACTTCAGGTTGGCGGGATCCTTCTCCGCGGTCAGGCGGATCTTCTTGCCGTTGACGATCAGGGTGTTGCCCTCGACCGCCACGGTGCCCTTGAAGCGGCCGTGGACCGAGTCGTACTGCAGCATGTAGGCCAGGTAGTCCGGCTCCAGCAGGTCGTTGATGCCGACGATCTCGATGTCGGAGAAGTTCTGCACGGCCGAGCGCAGCACGTTGCGGCCGATGCGGCCGAAGCCATTGATGCCAACCTTGATAGCCATTCCATTCACTCCTGATGAATCAAAACCAAGCGGCCGGCCCGCAGCGCGGGCCATGCCCTGACTATGCCTCGGCCTGCGCTTTCCGGAGCGCCAGGCGCACGGTGTCCGCCACGTTCTCCGGGGTAAAGCCGAAATGCTTGAACAGCGCGCCGGCCGGGGCCGATTCGCCGAAGGTGTCGATGCCCACCACCGCAGCGCAGCCGTACTTCCACCAGAAGTCGGTGACGCCCGCCTCGACGGCGATGCGCGGGATGCCTTCGGGCAGCACCTGGCGCTTGTATTCGGTGTCCTGGCGGTCGAAAGTGGTGGTGCTGGGCATGGAGACCACGCGCACGGCGATGCCGTCGGAGCGCAGCAGCTCCTGGGCCTTCAGCGCCAGCTGCACTTCCGAGCCGGTGGCGATCAGCACGGCCTCGGCCTCGTCCTGCGGCTCGGCCAGCACGTAGGCGCCGCGGCCGATCTCGTCCAGCCCGGCCTTCGGTGCGTAGGGCAGGTTCTGGCGCGACAGCAGCAGGGCGGTGGGACGGTTGGCGTTCTCCAGCGCCACGGCCCAGGCCACGGCAGTCTCGGCGGTGTCGGCGGGGCGCCAGACATCGAGCTGCGGGATCAGGCGCAGGCTGGCCGCGTGCTCGATCGACTGGTGCGTCGGGCCGTCCTCGCCCAGGCCGATCGAATCGTGCGTGAAGACGTGGATCACCTGCCTCTTCATCAGCGCCGCCATGCGGATCGCGTTGCGGCTGTAGTCGCTGAAGGTGAGGAAGGTGCCGCCGTAGGGGATGAAGCCGCCGTGCAGGGCGATGCCGTTCATGATCGCGGCCATGCCGAACTCGCGCACGCCGTAGTTGATGTGGCGACCGATCCGGTCCTCGGTCTTCACGACCTCGCCGGACTGGTCGAAGCGCAGCGGCGGCGTGCTCTTCGTGTTGGTGAGGTTGGAGCCGGTGAGGTCGGCCGAGCCCCCCAGCAGCTCCGGCAGCGCCGCGGTGAAGGCCTCCAGCGCGATCTGCGAAGCCTTGCGCGAGGCCACCGTTTCGGCCTTGGTGTGCGCGGCCACGGCCGCATCGGCGGCCACCTGGGCGAAATTGGCCGGCAGCGCGCCCTGCATGCGGCGGGCGAATTCGGCCGCCAGCTCGGGATGCGCCGCGGCGTAGGCGTCGAAGCGCTCGCGCCATTCGCTTTCCAGCTCGTCGCCCTTGGCGGTGGCATCCCATTCGTCGTACACGCCTTGCGGCAGCGCGAAGGGCTCGTGCTCCCAGCCCAGGGCCGTGCGGGTGAGCGCCACTTCGTCGGGGCCGAGCGGCTCGCCGTGGGCCTTGGCGGTGTTGGCGCGGTTGGGCGAGCCTTTGCCGATGTGCGTCTTGCACACGATGATCGTCGGCTTCTCGGCGCTGTGCCGGGCGTCGGCGATGGCGCGGTCCACGGCCTCGATGTCGTGGCCGTCGACGGGGCCGATCACGTTCCAGCCGTAGGCCTTGAAGCGGCCGGGCACGTCGTCGATGTACCAGGGCGTGACCTGGCCATCGATGGAGATGCCGTTGTCGTCGTACAGGGCCACCAGCTTGTTCAGCTTCCAGGCGCCGGCGAGCGCGCAGGCCTCGTGGCTGATGCCTTCCATCAGGCAGCCGTCGCCCATGAACACGTAGGTGTGGTGGTCGACGATCGCGTGGCCTTCGCGGTTGAATTCGGCCGCGAGCAGCTTCTCGGCCAGCGCCATGCCCACCGCATTGGTGAGGCCCTGGCCCAGCGGACCGGTGGTGGTCTCGATGCCCGGCGTCACGTCCACCTCGGGGTGGCCGGGGGTCTTGCTGTGCAACTGGCGGAAACCCTTGAGCTCGCCGATCGGCAGGTCGTAGCCGGTGAGGTGCAGCAGCGCGTAGACCAGCATCGACGCGTGGCCGTTGGAGAGCACGAAGCGGTCGCGGTCGGCCCAGTGCGGGTTCTTCGGGTTGTGCCGCAGGTGGCGGTGCCACAGCGCGACGGCGATGTCCGCCATGCCCATGGGTGCGCCGGGGTGGCCGGAGTTCGCTTGCTGCACGGCGTCCATGGCCAACGCGCGGATCGCGTTCGCCATCAGGGATTCGTTGGCCATTCGGGGGCTTCTCCGGGGGAGAGGATTGGGGGAAACCCGTGATTTTAATGGACCGCACCCAGCCCCT
>NZ_DASSVG010000432.1:0-9351 GCF_035706265.1 Ramlibacter sp.
ATCCGACGGCATGCTGCGCCGATCGGTGCCGGGGCGCAAGAGGGCGCCGGGCTCGCGAACCTGGTCACCAGCCCATCAGCACAGGCGGCTTCCTCATCGCACGACCCCCGCGAGGGGAAGCGCGGACAGGTACAGGCCGAGTCCGAAGACGGCGTGGTTGGCGATGCTTCGGGCGCGGCTCCTGGCCGGCGATGGCGTCTTCGAGGAGGCGATGCCGGCGCCCATTGCCGGCTGCATGAGGAGCCAGGGCGCGGCGACCGTCGCAATGCCGACACCCAGTGCCGGCGCCAGGGTCGGGCTGCGGGTCCACTCGACGCCGAAAACGGCGATGAGGAGCGAGGCGAAGGCGACGCCGGTCGCATAGTGCGTCACCCAGCCCAGGGCGAGCTCGCCTCGGACCGGTGCGGCCTTGCCGATCGCGCGATGCATGACGACCCCGTGCCGCCAATGGCCGACCCAGCGCCCGATCAAGGCGAAGTTCAGCGTGGGCACGCCGAGGCGGCCGAGCACTGCCTGCCAAAGATCCATGACCGCCGTGGCGCCGATACCGATCAGCCCGATGCGGGCGAAGTCTTCGATCGTGATGTTCATGGGGGTTCCTCGTTGACGGAAAGCGGAATGAGAGCCGAACCGCCATCGGGACCGGGAAGGCGGGAGCGGCGAGGTCCGCGCGCACGCGGCCTCGCGGATAGGCTCCTAGGTTCTCCCTGCGCCCGGTGCGCTGGGCGCGGGAGCGCTTGCTGCCCGACGCGCTCCTACGCCGTTCCCCCCTCCTCCTCCCCCGCTCCCACCCGCGCCTGGTCCAGGCGCTGCATGTTCTCCAGCATCTTCAGCAGGTAGTGCAGCATGTGGGTGAGGTCGTTGATGGAGAAGTCCTGCAGGATCTCCTCGTAGTAGGCGTGGATCTTGGGCAGCGCCTGCGCTTGCCAGACCTGCCGGCCCGACTCGGTCATCGTGACCACGCGCGAGCGGCGGTCCTCGCCGTGGGCGGCGATCGCCAGGTGCCCGTCGCGCTCCATCCGGCCGATCAGGCCGGAGAGGTTCTGCCGGCTCACCATCAGGTACTTCGCCAGCTCCCCCACGCTCATCCCGCCCTCCGCCTGCTCGCGCGACAAGGCACCCAGCACGGCCCACTGCTACGTCGTCAGCCCCTCCGCCTCCACTGCCCGCGTCCCAGTTTTGTGCAACATATTGGCACACTGGTAGAGCCGGAAGAAGAGCCGGTTGGCCAGCTCCATCTTGGCGTCCGCCGTTCGTCGGTCAGTCTTGTTCATGGAATCTCCGAGGCGCCTCCAGGGGCTTGCGCCGGCCGCGGCGCATCCCTAGAATTGCGACAACATATTGACCTATTCTAGTTCCCAGGACGGGGCTGGAGGCGGTCTGCAACCCACCCATCGAGAGGAACATGATGCAACGCTTCCAGGACCAGACCGTGGTCGTCACCGGCGGTGGCGGCGGAATCGGCGGCGCCACCTGCCGCCGCTTCGCCGCCGAAGGCGCCCGGGTCGCCGTGTTCGACCTGAATCCGGATGCGGCCGAGAAGGTCGCCGCCGGCATCCGCGACGAGGGCGGCCGCGCCCAGGCGTTCCGCTGCGACATCACCGATCGCGCCAGCGTCGACGCCGCGGTCGCGCAGGCCGAGTCGGCGCTCGGTCCCATCGCCGCCCTGGTGAACAACGCCGGCTGGGATGTCTTCAAGCCGTTCACCAAGACGCAGCCCGCGGAGTGGGACAAGCTGGTCGCGATCAACCTGACCGGCGCCCTGCACATGCACCACGCGGTGCTGCCCGGCATGGCCGCGCGCAAGAAGGGCCGCATCGTCAACATCTCGTCCGACGCGGCGCGCGTCGGCTCGTCGGGCGAGGCGGTCTACGCGGCCTGCAAGGGCGGCCTGGTGGCGTTCTCCAAGACCATTGCCCGCGAGCATGCCCGCCACGGCATCACCGTCAACGTGGTGTGCCCCGGGCCCACCGACACCGCCCTGTTCGCCGAATACAAGGAGGGCGCGGGCAACCCCGAAAAGCTGATCGAGGCGTTCACGCGCTCCATTCCGCTCGGCCGCATCGGGCAGCCCGGTGACCTGCCCGGCGCCATCCTGTTCTTCGCCAGCGACGACGCCGCCTACGTCACCGGCCAGGTCCTCAGCGTGTCCGGCGGCCTGACCATGAACGGCTGAGTCCGGTCCCACTTCCCCACCCGAGAGAGACATCCCATGGACTTCCAAGACATCCTCTACGAGATCCGCAACAACGTGGCGTGGATCACGATCAATCGCCCGGAGAAGATGAACGCCTTCCGCGGCACCACCTGCGACGAGCTGATCAGGGCGCTGAACAAGGCGGGCTACGACCGCAACGTCGGCTGCATCGTGCTCGCCGGGGCCGGCGACAAGGCGTTCTGCACCGGTGGCGACCAGTCGGCGCACGACGGCAACTACGACGGCCGCGGCACCATCGGCCTGCCGATGGAGGAGCTGCACACGGCCATCCGCGACGTGCCCAAGCCGGTGATCGCGCGCGTGCAGGGCTACGCCATCGGCGGCGGCAACGTGCTGTGCACGATCTGCGATCTCACCATCTGCTCGGAAAAGGCGATCTTCGGCCAGGTCGGGCCGAAGATGGGCTCGGTCGACCCGGGCTACGGCACCGCGTTCCTGGCCCGCGTGGTGGGCGAGAAGAAGGCGCGCGAGATCTGGTACCTCAACAAGCGCTACTCGGGCCAGGAAGCCGTGGCGATGGGCCTGGCCAACATCTGCGTGCCACCCGAACAGCTCGATGCGACGGTGCAGGAATGGGCCGAGACGATCTGCGAGCGCAGCCCCACCGCCATCGCGATCGCCAAGCGCAGCTTCAACATGGATACCGCGCACCAGAGCGGCATCGCCGGCATGGGCATGTACGCGCTCAAGCTGTTCTACGACACCGAGGAATCGCGCGAAGGCGTGGCGGCGCTGAAGGACAAGCGCAAGCCGGAGTTCCGCAAGTACGCCAAGTAGGAAGGCCCCTGCCATGAATCCCTATATCGACGAAGACCTGCGGGCGCTCGCCGAGCATGCGCGCCGCTTCGCCAGCGGACGGGTGGCGCCGGGCTTCCTGGAACGCGACCAGACCCGCGTGCTGGACCGCCAGCTGATGCACGAGATGGGAGAGATGGGGTTCATCGCGCCGGAGCTGCCGGAGGAATTCGGCGGCCAGGGGCTGGGCTGCCTCGCCGCCGGCGTGATCCACGAGGAGATCGCCCGCGCCGACCTGAGCATCTCCTACATCAACCTGCTCGCCTCCCTCAACGGCCAGATCCTGGCGCAGCATGCGAGGCCGCACGTCGGCAAGCCCTGGCTGCAGAAGCTCACGCAGGGCAAGGCGCTGCTGGCGATCGCGCTCACCGAGCCGCGCGGCGGCTCGGACGCTGCCAACCTGCAGCTGCGCGTCGAACGCGTCGGCGACGACTACGTGATCAATGGCGAGAAGACCTCGATCTCGGCCGCCGACCAGGCCGATGCCGTCGTCGTGTTCGGCCGCACGGGGGCGCCGGATTCCGGCGCGCACGGGGTGACCGCGCTGCTCGTGCCCACCGACGTTCCGGGCCTCACCCGCAACCGCTTCGACTGCCACGGCCAGCGTGCCATCGGCCGCGGATCGCTGTTCTTCGAGAACGTGCGGGTGCCGGTCGACCATCGCCTCGGCGAGGAGAACAAGGGCTTCGTGCAGGTGATGCAGGGCTTCGACTTCTCGCGCGCCCTGATCGGCCTGCAGGTGCTCGCCGTCGCCCGCGTGGCGCTGGAGGAGACCTGGGACTACGTCGCCCAGCGCGAGGCCTTCGGCAAGCCGCTGGCCGCCTTCCAGGGCGTGTCGCACCCGCTGGCCGATTTCGAGACGCAGGTGGAGGCCGCACGCCTGCTGTGCCTGCAGACGCTGTGGCTGAAGGACAAGGGCCTGCCGCACACCGCCGAAGCCGCGATGTGCAAGTGGTGGGGGCCGAAGCTCGCCTACGACGTGGTGCACCAGTGCCTGCTGTCCTTCGGGCACGGCGGCTACGACCGCGGCGTGATGGAGCAGCGGCTGCGCGACGTGCTCGGCTTCCAGCTCGGCGACGGCACGGCGCAGATCATGAAGACCATCGTGGCCCGCCACCGGGCCGGCCGCCAGGCCGTGCCCGCCTGACGAATCGAAGCGCACCAGACGCCAACCCAGGAGACAAGCCATGGAATTCGATCCCGTCCTCATTGCCCCGCGGCGCGCCCGCATGGTCGAACAGGGCCACTGGCGCGATCGCACCATCAACGACTACCTCGATGCGTGCGTCGCCACCTGCCCGGACAAGATCGCGCTGACCGCGTACCGGGCCGACGCCAGCGCGGTCACGCGCATGACCTGGCGCGAGCTCGGGCGCATGGCGGATCGCATCGCGGTCGGCCTGTCGCGGCTCGGTGTCGGCCGCAACGACGTGGTCGCCTGCCAGCTGCCGAACTGGTGGCAATTCAGCCTGGTGTACCTCGCCTGCTCCCGCATCGGCGCGGTGATGAATCCGTTGATGCACATCTTCCGTGAGCGCGAGCTGGGCTTCATGCTGAAACACGGCGAAGCCAGGGTCATGATCGCGCCGCGACAGTTCCGCGGCTTCGATTTCGAGCGGATGGTGCAGGGCCTGCAGCCCACCCTGCCCGACCTGAAGCACATGGTGATCGTCGACGGGGAAGGAGCGAACAGCTTCGACCGTCTGCTGTCCGGCCCCGCGTGGGAGGAGGCGCCCGATGCCGCCGCGATCCTGCACGCCAGCCGGCCGGGCGCCGACGACATCACGCAGTTGATCTACACCTCCGGCACCACCGGCGAACCCAAGGGCGTGATGCACAGCGCGAACACGCTCACCTCCAACATCGTCCCGTACGCGCAGCGGCTGGCGCTCGGCGCCGACGACGTGGTGCTGATGGCCTCGCCGATGGCGCACCAGACCGGCTTCATGTACGGGCTGATGATGCCGGTCGTGCTGCAGGCGAGCGCCGTGCTCATGGACGTCTGGGATCCGAAGCGGGCGGTGGAGGTGATCCGCGCCGAAGGCTGCACCTTCACCATGGCGTCGACGCCGTTCCTGACGGACCTGACGCGCGCAGTGGCGGAGGGCCGGACGCCGGTCCCCAGCCTGCGGACCTTCCTGTGCGCGGGCGCACCCATTCCCGGGCCACTGGTGGAGCAGGCGCGCAGCGCGCTGGGCACCAAGATCGTCTCGGCCTGGGGCATGACCGAAAACGGCGCCGTGACGCTGATCCGGCTGGAAGACGAGGACGAGCGCGCCTTCACCACCGACGGCCTGCCGCTGCCGGGCGCGGAAGTGAAGGTGGTCGACGAAGCCGGCGACCCGCTGCCGGCAGGACAGGCGGGCCGGCTGCTGGTGCGCGCCTGTTCCAACTTCGGCGGCTACCTCAAGCGCCCGCAGTGGAACAACACCGAAGCGGAGGGCTGGTTCGACACCGGCGACCTGGCGCGCGTGGACGCACAGGGCTACGTCCGCATCACCGGCCGCAGCAAGGACGTGATCATCCGCGGCGGCGAGAACATCCCGGTGGTGGAGATCGAGTCGCTGCTGTACCGGCATCCCGGCATCGCCATGGCCGCCATCGTCGCCTACCCCGACGAGCGCCTGGGCGAACGGGCGTGCGCGGTGGTGGTGCCCAAGCCGGGCGCCGGGCTGCAGATGGCCGATGTCGTCGGCTACCTCAGGGAGCAGAAGGTCGCGCTCCAGTACATCCCCGAGAAGCTGCTGGTGCTGGACGCGATGCCGACCACGCCCAGCGGAAAGATCCAGAAGTTCAAGCTGCGCGAGCTGGTTCGCGCGCAGGCGTCCTGAGCATTCCCGCGCCGCCTGCCTTATCCATTCCCGAGAGGAGACACCATGAAGACTTCGTCCCTGCGCCGCCGCATTGCCGTTGCAACGGCTGCCCTGGGCCTGCTGGCCGCCCTGCCTTGCGCCTTTGCGCAGAACCCCTGGCCGAGCCGCCCGATCCGCCTGGTGGTCGGCTTCGCCCCCGGCGGCGGCACCGACGTGATGGCGCGCTCCCTCGGACAAGCCCTCGGCGAAGCGCTGGGCCAGCCGGTGGTGGTGGACAACAAGCCGGGCGCGAGCGGCAACATCGGCGCCGGCGAGGTCGTGCGCGCCGCTCCCGACGGCTACACGATCCTGCTGGCACCCACCTCCTTCCAGACGGTCAATCCCTCCCTGTTCAAGGCGCCGTTCGATCCCGCGAAGGACCTCACGCCGCTGGCCGCCGTCGGCCGCTCGCCGATGTACATCGTCGCGCGTCCCACGCTGGAGGCGAAGGACGCGAAGGAACTGGTCGCCATCGCGCGCAAGCAGCCGGGCAAGCTGTCGTATGCCTCCTCGGGCTCCGGCACGCCGCCGCACCTGGCCGGTGAACTGTTCAAGCAGCAGGCCGGTATCGCCGCCGTGCACGTGCCCTACCGCGGCTCCGGCCCCGCGCTGCAGGACGTGGTGGCGGGCCAGGCCGACTACGTGTTCGACCCGGGCATCGCCTTTCCCCACATCCGCACCGGCAAGGTGAAGCTGCTGGCCGTCACCAGCGCGAAGCGCTCGGCCTTCTTCCCCGACGCGCCCACCCTCGCCGAGCAGGGCATCAAGGGCGCGGACATGGACATCTGGTGGGGCGTCTGGGTGCCGAACAACACGCCGCCGGAAGTGAAGGCGCGGCTCGACCGCGAAATCGCCAAGGCACTGGCGCTGGCCAACGTGAAGGAGCGCTACAACGGCCTGGGCCTGGAGCCGGCCTACCTGGACGCCGGCGCGTTCCGCACCCTGCTCGCGGAGGAGACGAAGCTGCTGACGAAGTTGATCCACGATCGCGGCATCAAGGCCGACTGAGAAGAGCGCCATGCAAGCCGGTCTTCCCCCCGTTTCCGACGCCGTGTGGCGCCCCGACGCCGCCACCGTCGCCAGCGCCAACCTGACGCGCTTCATGGGCGCGCTCGGGGTCGACAGCTTCGAGGCCCTCAACGAGCGTGCCGCCCGTGACCCGGCGTGGTTCCACGACGCGCTGATCCGCTTCCTCGACTACCGCTTCGAACGGCCTTACGAGCGGGTGCTGGACCTGCGCGAGGGCCTGCCCTTCGCGCGCTGGTGCGTCGGCGGCGTGACGAACGTGGTGAGCAACTGCATCGACCGGCGCCGCGGCACGCCGCGCTACGACGCGCCGGTGCTGGTGTGGGAAGGCGAAGACGGCACCGTCACGCAATGGAGCTTCGCCGACCTGGACCGCGAGACCTGCAGGCTGGCCTGGGGGCTGCGGCGCCTGGGCCTCGGCCGCGGCGACGTGGTCGGCATGGTCCTGCCGAACCTGCCCCATGCGGCCGCCGCGATGCTGGCCGTGGCGAAGATCGGGGCGATCGTGCTGCCGATGTTCTCGGGCTTCGGCGCGGACGCCATCGCGCAGCGCCTGAACGATGGACATGCCCGCGCCGTCATCACCGTCGACGGCTCGCTGCGCCGCGGCAAGACCGTCGGCGCCAAGGTCGTCGTCGACGAGGCGCTGGCCCATTGCCCCGGCGTGCACCACGTCATCGTCCTGAACCACCTCGCGTGCGAGCACGATTGGACGCCGGGGCGCGACCACTGGTGGCACGAGCTCGCCGCCGGCGCGCCCGCGGACTTCGCGTCGGTCACCACGGAGCCGATGCCGGCCGACGATCCCTTCCTGCTGATGTTCACTTCCGGCACCAGCGGCAAGCCCAAGGGCGTGGTCCACTCGCACTGCGGTTTTCCCGTCAAGACGGCGCTGGATCTCTCGATCTGCATGGACCTGAAGCCCGAGGACCGCTTCCTCTGGATGTCGGACATGGGCTGGCTGGTCGGGCCCATCCTCGTGTTCGGCGGGCTGCTGGTCGGCTCCACGGTGGTGCTGGCCGAGGGGGCACCCAACTACCCGCAGCCCGACCGCCTGTGGCGGCTGGTCGAGCGGCATCGCGTCAGCTACCTGGGACTGGCTCCGACGATCGCGCGACTGTCGATGTCGCTCGGCGACGCGGAGCTCGCCGAACGCGATCTTTCCTCGCTGCGAGTGATGATCTCCACCGGCGAGCCGTGGACGCCCGAGGCCTGGCAGTGGACCTTCGAGCGCGTGGGACGCGGACGCGTTCCCCTGCTCAATTACTCCGGCGGCACGGAGATCGGCGGCATCCTGACCGGCACGGTGATCCATCCGCTCAAGCCCTGCGCGTTCGCCGGGCCGGTGCCGGGCACCGGGGCCGACGTGGTCGATGCGGACGGGGCAACGGTGGCGGCCGGCGTGACCGGCGAGCTGGTGATGCGCACGCCCAGCATCGGCCTCACGCGCGGGCTTTGGCACGACCGCGAGCGCTACCTGCAAAGCTATTGGTCGCGCCTGCCCGACGTGTGGGTGCACGGCGATTTCGCGAGCCGCGACGCGGACGGCATGTGGTACGTGCACGGGCGCTCCGACGACACGCTCAAGATCGCCGGCAAGCGCACGGGGCCGTCCGAGATCGAGGCCCTGCTGATGGCCACGGGGCTGGTGCTCGACGCCGCGGCGGTCGGCACGCCCGACCCCGTGAAGGGCACCGCCCTCGTCTGCGTGTGCGTTCCGCGCCCGGGGGTCGCGCCGGATGCCGCGGTGAAGGCGCTGTCGGACGCCGTCGTGGCGGGCCTGGGCGGGGCCTTCCGGCCGGCCGAGGTCGCCCTGGTGCCCGACCTGCCGCGCACCCGCAACATGAAGGTGATGCGCCGCGTGATCCGGGCGGCCTGGCTCGGCGAGGATGCGGGCGACCTCAGCACGCTGGTCAATCCCGAGTCGGTGCAGGCGATCCGCGCGGCGCGGTGATCCCGCCATTCCCGCGCAGGCGGGAATCGAGGGTCACGCGGTGCGCGCCGCTGCCCCGTGGTTTGGCAAAGGAGACACGGATGCCCTGTTATTCCATCGATGGCCTGGTGCCGGTGGTCGACGCCACCGCCTACGTGCATCCCACCGCCGTCCTGATCGGCAACGTGATCGTGGGACCGGGCTGCTACGTCGGCCCCTGCGCTTCGCTGCGCGGCGACTTCGGCCGCATCGTGCTGGAAGCGGGCGCGAACGTGCAGGACGGCTGCGTGCTCCACAGCTTCCCCGACGCGCAGGTGCTGGTGGAGGCGGACGGGCACATCGGCCACGGCGCGGTGCTCCACGGTTGCGTGGTCCGGCGCGACGCCATGGTCGGGATCAAGGCGATCGTCATGGACGGCGCGGAGATCGGCGAACAGGCCATGGTCGCCGCAGGTGCGCTGGTGCCCGGCGGCACGAAGGTGCCCGCCCGCACGCTCGTTGCGGGCATGCCCGCGCAGCCGCGGCGC
>NZ_DASSVG010000433.1:0-12220 GCF_035706265.1 Ramlibacter sp.
CTGCGCGCCGCCAGCCCGGAGGAGATCGCCTCGCGCCTCGCGGCCGGCGAGGAGGATTGCCGCCGCGCCAGCCTGGTCCTGTGCGGCCACAGCCACGTGCCGCGCGCGGCGCTGGTGGGCGGCACGCTGGTGCTCAACCCCGGCAGCGTGGGCCTGCAGGCCTACGAGGAGGCCGAGCCGGCCCGGCACCGGGTGCAGAACGGCACGCCGCACGCCCGGTACGCGATCGTGGAGCGCCGCAGCGGCCACTGGAACGCACGCCTGTGCAGCGTGGCCTACGACTGGGAAGGCATGCGCCAGCTGGCCGCCAACTGCGGCCGGGACGACTGGGCGGCCGCGCTCGCCACCGGCACCCTGCCGCGCGAAGACAGCACAATCCGCGCATGAACCTGCAGAAAGTGGTGCTGCCCATCCTGGGCGTGGTGGTCGTGGCCGTGGCGTACCGCGCCTACGGCTGGGGCGGGGTGGCGTTGGCCGTGGGCGGCATCGTGATGTGGATGCTGCTGCACTTCACCCGCATGATGAAGGTGCTGCAGCGCGCCTCCAACCGGCCGGTCGGCTACGTGGACAGCGCCGTGATGCTCAATGCCAAGCTGCAACCCGGCGTCACCCTGCTGCACGTGATGGCGATGACACGCGCCCTGGGCGAGCAGGTGAGCCCGAAGGAGCAGCAGCCCGAGCTCTATCGCTGGACCGACGGCAGCGGCTCGCACGTGACCTGCGAGTTCGCGGACGGCAAGCTGGTGAAGTGGGAGCTGTTCCGGCCGCAAACCCCGCCGGAGGCGGCCGCTCCGCCCGCCCCGTAAAATGAGGGGTTGCGCAAACCTGCGCGAATTCCCATTCCCCTGAAGGACACCTCATGAGCCCGGTAGTACCCTCGATGGCCGACCGCGACGGCAAGATCTGGATGGACGGCGAGCTGGTCGACTGGCGCGACGCGAAGATCCACGTGCTGACCCATACGCTGCACTACGGCTGCGGCGCGTTCGAAGGCGTGCGCGCCTACAACACGGTCAACGGCACCGCCGTCTTCCGCCTGCAGGAGCACACGGACCGCCTGTTCAACAGCGCCAAGATCCTGCGCATGCAGATGCCCTTCTCCAAGGAGCAGATCAACGAGGCGCAGAAGCAGGTCGTCAAGGCCAACCAGCTCGAGTCCTGCTACATCCGCCCGCTGGTGTGGATCGGCTCGCAGAAGCTGGGCGTGAGCCCCAGGGGCAACCAGATCCACTGCATGATCGCGGCCTGGGCCTGGGGCGCCTACCTGGGCGAGGAAGGCCTGCAGCGCGGCATCCGCGTCAAGACCTCCAGCTACACCCGCCACCACGTCAACATCACGATGACGCAGGCCAAGGCGGTGAGCAACTACAGCAACTCCATCCTCGCCAACATGGAAGCGCTGGACGACGGCTACGACGAGGCGCTGCTGCTCGATAGCTCCGGCTTCGTCTCCGAAGGCGCGGGCGAGAACGTGTTCGTGGTGAAGGACGGCGTGATCTACACGCCCGACCTGTCGGCCGGCGCCCTGAACGGCATCACCCGCAACACCGTCTTCCACATAGCCAAGGACCTCGGCATCGAGGTGGTGCAGAAGCGCATCACCCGCGACGAGATCTACATTTCCGACGAGTGCTTCTTCACCGGCACCGCCGCCGAAGTCACGCCGATCCGCGAGCTCGATCGCGTGCAGATCGGCGCCGGCCGCCGCGGCCCCGTCACCGAGAAGCTGCAGAACGCCTTCTTCGACATCGTCAACGGCCGCAACCCCAAGTACGCCCACTGGCTGACCCGCGTCTGAGAGAGCATGGCCACGAACAACAAGCCCGAGAAAGTGGTGGAGCTGGCGGCGAAGGACCTGAATGCCAATGGCGGCATCTTCTGCCCCAGCCCGAAGGCGGACATGAAGCTGTGGAACACCCACCCGCGCGTGTACCTGGACGTCGCCGTCAGCGGCGCCGCCAAGTGCCCGTACTGCGGCACGGTCTACAAGCTCAAGGACGGCGAGCGCTTCGGCGGTCACCACTGATTGGGGTCGGACTCCAATTTCTGCCCGCGGCGGTAGCCCTCTGGGGTCGGATTCCAGTTTTCTTCTTCTCCCGCCCGTGAGCCGCGCCGCAACCCACTCGCTCGTCATCGCCCCGCAATGGATCGGTGACGCCGTGATGACCGAGCCGCTGCTGCGCCGGCTGCACGCGCGCGGCGAGCGGCTCACGGTCGGCGCGCTGCCCTGGGTGGCACCGGTGTACCGGGCGATGCCGCAGGTGGACGCGGTGATCGAGTTCCCGTTCCGCCATGGCGGGCTGCAGCTGCGCGAGCGGCGCGGGCTGGCCCGGCAGCTCGAAGGGCGCTTCGACGCCGCCTACGTGCTGCCCAATTCGCTCAAGAGCGCGCTGCTGCCCTTCCTGGCCAGCATTCCGCGCCGGGTCGGCTACCTCGGCGAAGCGCGCGTGGGGCTGCTGACGCACCGCCTCAAGAACCCGAAGGACAAGCCGCCCATGGTGGCCTTCTATTCGGCCCTGAGCGGCGAGGAGGGGCTGGAGCGGGACCGGCCGCACCTTGCGCTGCCCGACGCGCAGGTCGAGCAGGTGCTGCGCGCGCAGGGCGTCGCGCGCGGCGGCTACGTGGTGATGGCGCCCGGGGCGGAATACGGCCCGGCCAAGCGCTGGCCGCATTTCGGCGCGCTGGCGCAGCGGCTGGAGCAGCCGGTGGTGCTGCTCGGATCGGCCAAGGAGGCGGAGCTGTGCGAGAGCATTGCGCTGCTGGCGCCGGAGCGCGCGCGCAACCTGGCCGGCAAGACTTCGCTGCTGGAGGCCTTCGCCCTGATCGCCGGGGCAGGCTCCGTGGTCAGCAACGACTCGGGGCTGATGCACGTGGCGGCGGCCTTCGGCGTGCCGCAGGTGGCGCTGTTCGGCTCTTCCAGCCCGCTGCATACGCCGCCCCTGAACGAGCGCGCGCAGGTGGTGTGGCTCAAGCAGGACCCGGAGTACGCACCTCCGCTGGACTGCGCGCCGTGCTTCCAGCGCGAATGCCCGCTGGGGCATTTCCGCTGCCTCAACGACGTGAGCGCCGAGCGGGTGAAGGCGCTCCTCCAATAACTCCTCGGACCAAAAAAAACAGCCATCTTGCGATGGCTGTATGAAGTCCTTGGAAGGACGTCGTTGGGAGACTTGAAACCTTGGAGAACCGAGCCGTCGGCGGATCGCGCGACGCTTGGTCGTACTGTATTCCTGCCCAGTTCGCCGTACATCACCCGTTAGGGGGATGGCCGAACGCCGGGAATCGGGTCGATCTTCGTGACTTTTTCGGCGCTTGGCGAGGGGGTGCGGGGCTTTTTACGGCGGGTTACACCGCCGCGCAAGGCAGGCGCAGCACGAAGCAGGCGCCGCCGCCCGGGTTGTCCTCGCAATGCGCACTGCCGTGGTGCCGCTGCGCGATCGAGCGCACCAGCGCGAGGCCCAGGCCCACCCCGCCTTCGCGCTCGCTCGCCCCGCGCAGCCGGTAGAAAGGCTCGAAGATGTGCTCGCGCTCGCCCACCGGCACGCCGGGGCCGCGGTCGCAGACCCGCACCACCGCCTCGGTGCCCTGCCTGACCACGCTCACCCGCACCGGGCCGCTGGTGTAGCGGCGCGCGTTCTCCAGCAGGTTGCGGATCGCCCGGCGCAGCAGCTTGGAAACGCCCTGCACCACCAGCGTCTGGTGCGAATCGCATTCGGCCAGCTCGGCGCCCGCGCGGGCGCTTTCCTCGGCGGCCAGGCCGGTCAGGTCCACCGTCTCGAAGGTGCCGATATCGGTCTCGCGGGCGTCGAGGCGGCTGGCCAGCAGGATCTCGTCGATCAGCTGGTCCAGCTCGCCGATGTTGCGCAGGATCTCGTCGCGTGCCCGCGGCGCCGGCTCCGGCTCCAGCAGCTCCAGCCCCATGCGGATGCGCGCCAGCGGCGAGCGCAGCTCGTGCGAGGCATTGGCCAGCAGCGCCTTGTGCGACTTGACCAGCGTCTCCACCCGCTCGGCCGCATGGTTGAAGCGCCGCGCCAGGAAGGCGACCTCGTCGCTGCCCTGCTCGGGCACGCGCACGCTGAGGTCGCCCTCGCCCCAGCGCTCGACGCCCACGCGCAGGTCTTCCAGCCGCTGCGTCAGCCGCCGCACGATCGGGTAGCTGCCCACCGCCACCGCCAGCGCCACGATGCCCAGCAGCCAGAGGAAGCCGGTGGATCCGCGCGGCAGCCAGGAGCGCGCGCCGGGCGGCCCGTCGCCGCGCGGGCGCGGCCGCGGTGGCAGCTGCACGACGATGCTGCTGCCGTCCTTCATCTCGATCGGGAACTCCAGCCCCACCCCGGGGACGCGCACCGGCCGCACCTGGTTCTGGCCGATCACCTCGCCCGCCGCGTTGCGCACGATCACCTCGCGCATCGGCGTCTGCTCCTGGTTGACCCGCCAGAGCCAGCCGAAGGCGACCGTGAGCAGGCCCACCGTGGCGATCACGGCGATCCAGATGCGCAGGTAGAGGGGGAAGCGCCAGTGCGCGTTCCAGGCGGTCATGCCGACGCGGATTCTCCTAGTCCTGCTGCTTGGCGAAGACGTAGCCGACCCCGCGCACCGTGAGGATGCGCTTGGGGTTCTTGGGGTCGGCCTCGATGGCCGCGCGGATGCGGCCCATGTGCACGTCGATCGAGCGGTCGAAGGCCTCCAGCTCGCGGCCGCGCACCGCTTCCATGATCTGGTCGCGGGTGAGGACGCGGCCGGCGCGCTCCGCCAGCACCACCAGCAGGTCGAACTGGTAGGAGGTCAGTTCGGCCGCCTTGCCGGCCACCGTGACGGTGCGGGCGTCGCGGTCGATCTCCAGCGAGCCGAAGCGCATCATCTTGGCGGGCGGCGGCGTGCCGTCGTGGCGGCGGCGCAGGATGGCGCGGATGCGCGCCAGCAGCTCGCGCGGCTCGAAGGGCTTGGGCAGGTAGTCGTCGGCGCCGAGCTCCAGGCCCACGATGCGGTCCATCGGGTCGCCCTTGGCCGTGAGCATCAGCACCGGCACCTTGCCCGTCTCGCCGGGCAGGGAGCGCACGCGGCGGCAGACCTCCAGGCCGTCGATGTCGGGCAGCATGAGATCCAGCACCACGAGGTCGGGCGTGGAGCCGGTGGGCGGATCTTCCAGCAGGTTGAGGCCGGCCTTGGCGTCGGCCGCGTGGGTGACGCCGAAACCCGATCGTTCCAGGTACTCGCCGACCATCTGGGCCAGGCGCGTGTCGTCCTCGATCATCAGGAGTTGCTGCATGTCGGAATACTACTGACTGCGGGCCCCGACGCGGGGCCCTACCCAGCCATGGTGGTCAGCCGCGATGGCACTGGCTTGTCGCTCCCGTAAAGTAAGGTAAATGGCCGTCTCGAACCTGCATGGTCCCACGCTGCCCGAGGTGCTCGCGCAGCACGATCCCGACGCGCAAGCCCTGCAGTTTGCAGGCCGCTGGATCGCGCGGGGAGGGTTGCGAGAGGCTGCGGAACGCGCCGCCGCCGTCGCCTGGCACGCGTGGGGCGTGCGACCGGGCGAGCGCGTGGCCTGGCTGGGCGCCAACCATCCGGGGCAGCTGGCGTTGCTGTTCGGGCTGGCGCGCATCGGCGCCATCCTGCTGCCGCTGAACTTCCGCCTCGCACCGGCGGAGTGGCAGCGCTTCGTCGCCGACTGCGGACCGCGCCACCTGGTGCACGACGCCGACTGGGCGGAGGCTGCGCGTGAGCTGGCGGCGCAGTGCGGGCTCGCAGCGCATTCGGTGGAGGCTCTTTCGGAAGCCGCTGGGCCCGAAGCGCCTTGGCACGCCAGCGCGGACGCCCCGGCGCTGCTGGTGCACACCTCGGGCACCACCGGAGGCCCCAAGGCCGCGGTGCACACCCAGGCCAACCTGCTGGCCAACATGCGGATCGCCGCCGCGGTGCAGGAGCTCGGCCCGGCGGACACGGTGCTCACGGTGCTGCCGATGTTCCACGTGGGCGGGCTGTGCATCCAGACCCTGCCGGCCCTGTACGCGGCCGCGCGGGTGGTCCTGCATCCGCGCTTCCATCCCGGCGAGACGCTGGCGGCGATCGCGCGCGAGCGGCCGACGCTCACGCTGCTGGTGCCCGCCGCGATGAAGGCGCTCGTCGAGCACCCATCCTGGGCCACGACCGACCTGTCCTCGCTGCGCGCCGTCTGGGCCGGTTCCAGCCTGCTGCCGGAAGCGCTGGTGCGTGCCTTCCATGCGCGCGGCCTGCCGGTGTGCAACGTCTACGGCGCGACCGAAACGGGGCCCTTCTCCATCGCCCTGCCGCCGGCGCGGGCGATGGACCACGTCGGCTCCTGCGGCTGGCCGGCACCGGGCGTGGAGGCGCGGCTCGGCCCGCCGATCGGCGACACGGCGGAACTGCTGCTGCGCGGGCCGAACATCGTGCGCCATTACTGGCCGGACCTGCCCGCCTGCGACCCGCAAGGCTGGTTCGCCACCGGCGACCTGGCCCAGCAGGACGCGGACGGCAGCTGGCGCATCGTCGGCCGCGCGCGCGAGCTGATCATCACCGGCGGCGAGAACGTGCATCCGGCGGAAGTGGAGGAGGCGCTGGCCCAGCATCCGTCGGTCGCGGAATGCGCCGCCTTCGGCCTGCCCGATCCGCGCTGGGGCGAGGTCGTCGCGGTGGCCGTGGTCGGCGCCGGCGCCGACGAAGCGACGCTCACCGAACACCTGCGCCAGCGCATCGCCCGCTTCAAGGTCCCGCGCAGGTGGTTCTTCGTGGAGCAGCTGCCGAAGACGGCGCTCGGCAAGGTACAGCGCGCGCTCCTCGCGAAGCAGTTCTCGTAACGCGCGGCGCGCCTGCGGTGCTTTCGCGTAGGCTAATGGTGCTGAGCCGCGCCAGCGCGAAGCCCAGCTATGCGCGAGCGCAGCGAAGCGCGCCCTCCGAACCGCTATGCCCCCGTGCTCCCATGCCGCCCCTGCATCCTCCACAACAGCAGGATCAGCAGCATCGGCGGGATCGCCGTCAGCGCGGTGCCGATGAACGCCGTCGCATACGCGCCCAGCAGCCCGTACTGCGGCGTCAGCGTGTCCACCGCCACGCCCGAGAAGCCCTTGAGGAACTTGCCCAGCAGCGCATACGTGGACGACAGCATCGCGTACTGCGTGGCCGTGTAGCCGAGGCTCGTGAGGCTGGACATGTAGGTCACCAGCGCCACGCCGGCAAAGGCCTGGGCGAAGGAATCGAGCGACATCACGATCGCGAAGACCACGTCGTTGACGTGCAGCGCCAGCAGCGCGAACGCGCCCGTGCCCAGCGCCTCCAGCACCAGCCCGGCGATCAGGGTCGGCAGGATGCCGATGCGGATGGCCGTCAGGCCCGCGGCCCCGAGCCCGACGAAGGTGGCCACCAGGCCGAAGGTGCCGCGCACCAGCGCCACCGTGTCCTTGCTCACCCCGAGGTCGTGGTAGTACGGGTTGTACATCGGCCCCATGATGAAGTCGGGCAGCCGGTACAGCGCCACCATCAGCAGGATCACCACCCCCGCGATCCGGTGCTTGCGGAAGAAGTCGACGAAGGGGCCGATGAGCGCATCGAGCAGCCCCTTGGCGCTCCACAGCGGCGGCTTGCTGTGCAGCACTTCGTCCGCGCGCTGCGGCTCGAAGGCGAGGAAGGTCGCCACCATGCCCACGGCCATCAGCACGGCCATCGCCACGTACGAGATCGGCCAGCCGACACGCTCGGCCGCGGCGATGATGGCCGCGTCCGTCACCAGCAGCGCGATGCGGTAGCCGAGCTGCGCCGCGGAAGTGAGCAGGCCCACTTCTTCCGAATTGCTCGCGGCCTCGATGCGCCAGGCGTCGATCGCGATGTCCTGCGTCGCCGACGCGAAGGCCACCAGCAGCGCGAAGGCGCCGATCGCCACCAGCCCGGCCGAGACACCCACCATGGCCATGGCGACCAGGCCGATCGCCACCAGCAGCTGGCAGAACAGCATCCAGCCGCGCCGCCGCCCCAGTTTGCCGAACAGCGGGATGTCCATCCGGTCGACCAGCGGCGACCAGTACACCTTGAACGCATAGGCGAAGCCGACCCAGGAGATGAACCCGATCGCCTTCAGGCTGGTGCCCTCGTCGCGCAGCCAGTAGCCGAAGGTGTTGGCCGTCAGCAGGAAGGGCAGGCCGGAGGAGAAGCCGAGCGCCAGCATCACGGCCACCTTGGGCTGGCGTAGCGCCTTGAGCACATGCAGGGCGGAGCGCTTGGGCCGTTTCTCCTCGACCGGTTCGGGAGTGTTCTCTGCAGGCGTGCGCTGAGCGGAAGAGGCGGCGGGATCCGACATGGTGGAGGTGCTTCGTCAGTATTATTTGCCCATGTGTCGACTGTGTACTGCCAAGTCGCCCCGGTGGGTCAGCCGGCGTGCCTTCATGCTGGCGGCGGGCGCCGTCGTTGCCGGTCCGGCGGTGAGCCAGGTCGACGTCGGCGGCAGTTCGCCGCTGCGCTCCCTGGTGCCGGCCACCGAAATCGAGCAGGTCGCCGCAAAGGAATACGGCGAGCTGCTGCAGAAGGCGCGTGCCAAGGGCGCACTCGCCAACGAGGGCAATGCGCAGTTGCGGCGGCTGCGCTCGATTTCGTCGCGGCTGATCGCCGATGCGCCGCGCTGGAACCCGCGCGCGCGCCAGTGGCGCTGGGAGGTCAACCTGATCGGCAGCGACAGCGTCAACGCCTTCTGCATGCCGGGCGGCAAGATCGCCGTCTTCACCGGACTGATCGAGAAGTTGCGCGCCACCGACGACGAGCTCGCGATGGTGGTGGGGCACGAGATCGCGCACGCGCTGCGCGAGCATGCGCGCGAGCGCATCGCCAAGAGCCAGGGCACGGGCGCGCTGCTCTCCTTGGGCGCGCAGCTGTTCGGGCTCGGCCAGCTCGGCGACGTGGCAGCGGACATCGGCACGCAGTTGCTCACGCTCAAGTTCAGCCGCGATGACGAGATCGAGGCCGACCTGGTCGGCCTGGAAATGGGCGCGCGGGCGGGCTTCGATCCGCAGGCTTCGATCTCGCTGTGGGACAAGATGGCCCGCGTGTCCGGCGCCGGCGGCGGGCCGGCCTTCCTCTCGACGCACCCGAGCGGCCCCGACCGCATGCGGCGGCTGGCCGAGAACATCCCGCGCGTGCAGGGGCTGTACCGGCAGGCGATGGGCAATCGCTGATCAGGTGCCACGCACGTAGGGATTGGCGGCCCGTTCGCGCCCGAAGGTGCTCTCCGGCCCGTGGCCGGGGATGAACACCGTCTCGTCCCCCATCGGCCACAGCTTGTCGCGGATGCTGGCGATCAGCGTCTCGTAGTTCCCGCGCGGGAAGTCGGTGCGTCCGATGCTGCCCGCGAACAGCACGTCGCCGACGAAGGCGCGCTGCATCTCCGGCGAATGGAACACCACGTGGCCTGGCGTGTGGCCGGGGCAGTGGCGCACGTGCAGCGTGTGCCCCGCCAGTTCCACCGTGTCGCCGTCACGCAGCCAGCGCGTGGGCGTGAACGCCTGCGCGGGCGGAAAGCCGAACATCGCGCCCTGCTGCGGCAGCGCCTCGATCCAGAACTGGTCCTCCTCGTGCGGCCCGATGATCGGCAGCGCCAGCCGCCGCGCCAGTTCCGCGGTGCCGCCCGCGTGGTCGATGTGGGCGTGCGTGAGCCAGATCTGTTCGAGCTTCAGCCCGCGGCGCTCCACTTCCGCCAGCAGCGCGTCGAGGTCGCCGCCCGGGTCGATCACGGCGGCTTGCTTCGTCGCGTCGTCGAACACGACGGAGCAGTTCTGCTGGAACGGGGTGACGGGGAAGGTGAAGTAGTGGAGCATCGGCAGATTTTGTTCCAGGCCGGCAGGCCGGCCGGGCCGCACCGGGCGAAAAACTCAAGAGCTTTTCGGAAATCATCATTTGCCCGGGTGCGACCCGCTGCCTACGATGCGGCGCAACCCCAAACGCCCTGGAGCAAGAATGAACCAGAACCATCGCCCCGTCATCATCGCAGGAGCCGGTCCGGTGGGCATGACCGCCGCCGCGGACCTGGTGCGGCAAGGCATTCCCGTCACGGTGCTCGAGAAGAGTGCCTCCCTCAGCCTCGAATCGCGCGCCTCCACCTTCCACCCGCCCACCCTGGACATGCTGGACGACCTGGGCTTCGCCAAGGCGCTGATCGCCCAGGGCCTGAAGGCGCCGCAGGTGCAGTACGGCTCCACCATCGACGGCGAGCTCGGCACCTTCGACTTCGGCGCCATCTCCGACCTCACCCGCCATCCCTACCGCCTGCAGGCGGAGCAGTTCAAGCTGACGCGCATCATCCTCGACGCGCTGCAGGACAACCCGCTGTTCCAGATCCGCTTCAACACGGAAGTGGCGAGCCTCACGCAGGACGCGGGCGGCGTCACGGTCACCACCGGCGCCGGCGACACGCTCACCTGCGACTGGCTGATCGGCGCGGACGGTGCCAACAGCATCGTGCGGCGCCACCAGCAGATCGATTTCGAAGGTTTCACCTGGCAGGAGCGCTTCCTGGTGGTGACCACCAGCGCCGACATCGGCGCCGCGCGCCCCGGCGTGACTTCGGTGAGCTACTGGGCCGATCCGCAGCGCTGGCACTTCCTGCTGCGCATCATCGGCGCCTGGCGCGTGATGCTGCCGGTGCCACCCGAGATGTCGGACGATGCCGCCCGCAGCCCCGAATACGCGAAGGAGTCGCTGGCGAGCGTGCTGCCCGCGGGCCTCGCTGCGCCCATCGAGCACGTCACGCTGTATCGCGTGCACCAGCGCGTGGCGACCAAGTTCCGCCTGGGCCGCACCTTCCTGGCCGGCGACGCCGCGCACATCAACAATCCGCTCGGCGGCATGGGCATGAACGGCGGCCTGCACGACGCCCTGAACCTGACCGCGCGCCTCGGCCCGGTGATCCAGGGCAAGGCCGGCGCCGACAGCCTGGATGGCTACGAGCGCCAGCGCCGTGCGGTCACGATGGAGGCCATCCAGACCGGCACGATCCGCAACAAGAAGAACCTCGAGGCGCGCACGCCGGAGGACCGCGAGGCGTTCCGCACCGAGATCCGCAAGGCGGTGTCGGACCGCGAGAAGACCCGCGAGTTCCTGCGCCGCATCTCGATGATCGACAGCCTCAAGCGGGCGGCGACGCTCTGTTTCAGGCAGGCTCGCGCCCCCCTCCGGCGGGGCGCTCTTCGCGGAAGCGCAGGGCCTGCTCCTGCAGCCAGTCGCGGAACAGCCGCAGCTGGGGCTCGCCGGCCTTCTCCTCCGGGAAGGCGAAGTAGTACGAGCCCTCGCTGCGCGTCGTCACATCGGAGACGATGCGCAGGTCGCCGCGCGCGAGCTGCTCCTCGATCAGGAAAGGCGGCAGCAGGGCCAGCCCCTGGCCGGCGGAGACGGCGCCGATCACCATCGCCTGCTGCTCGAAGCGCGGCCCTTTCAGCAGGTTGATTCCGCTCACGCCGGCCGCGGCCGCCCACGAGGCCCACGCCGCCGGGCGCGTCACCAGGTGCAGCAGGCGTTGCGCGAGCACCTTCTCCGCATCCCAGGGCGACGGTGCGTCCATCAGGCGGCCGCCGGCGACCACCGCCAGTTCCTCCTCGAACAGGAAGTCGGAATCCGCGCCCGCCCAGGTGGCGGCGCCGAAGCCCAGCGCGCCGTCGAAGTGCGTTTCGCTGAAGAGGAAGCGGCTGCTGCGCGCACTGATGTTGACCGTCAGCTTCGGATGCCGCTCGTAGAAGTCCGTCATGCGCGGGATCAGCCACTGCGAGCCGACCGTGGGCAGCACCGCGATCTCGAGGGTCCCGCCCTCGCCCTGGTTCGACATCACGTCGAACGTGTCCTTTTCCAGCCGCTCCAGTGCGCCGGCGACGTCGCGCGCATACGCGGTGCCGGCGCGGGTGAGCGACAGGCGCTTCTTCACGCGGTGGAACAGCTGCACCCCGAGCTGGTCCTCCAGCTGCGAGATCTGGCGCGATACGGCGCTTTCCGTGAGCGCGAGTTCATCGGCCGCACGGGTGATGCTGGCGTGGCGGGCGGCAGCGTCGAAGGCCATCAAGGCGCTCATGCTGGGTATGCGTCGGCGCATCGGGAACTTTCCAAAAACTCAAGACTTCTTCGAGACAAATCGTTTGCGACGGTGAACACCGGCCCATAGGATGGGGTCCAGCAAACAAGCACCCAGCGCGCCTTCCTGCAAGCAGCAGGCGACTTCCCGCAAACAGCCTCA
>NZ_DASSVG010000434.1:0-2546 GCF_035706265.1 Ramlibacter sp.
GGCGAACCTTCCAGGCCGATCGCGAACGAGTGCAGGCGCGGCCACCAGGCCTCGGAACGATCGTCGTCCTCGATACGCTCGCGGGCGAAGCGGGCGGCGCAGGCGGCGACCAGCGAGGAATCGAGGCCGCCGGAGAGCAGCACGCCGTAGGGCACGTCGGTCATCAGCTGGCGATGTACGGCCTGCTCGAAGGCTTCGCGCAGGCCCTCCGGCCCCTGCCCCCGGGTCGCCTCGTAGTCGCGCCAGGGTTTGACGTAGTAGCGGGTCAGCTCCCCCGTGGCGCTGTCGAACACGTGGCCCGGCGGAAACGCCGCCACGTCGTGGCACACCCCGACCAACGCCTTCATCTCCGAGGCCACGCACAGCCGCCCTTCCCCGTCGTGGCCCCAGTACAGCGGGCACACGCCGATCGGATCGCGGGCGATCACATGGCGCTGGCTGGCGCCATCCCACAGCGCGAAGGCGAAGATGCCGTTGAGCTTGCTCACCCCCTCGCGCACGAAGGCGTCGCCGCCGAGATCGCGGTACAGCGCGTTGATCACCTCGCAGTCCGAGCCGGTGGTGAAGTCGTAGTCGCTGGCCGCGCGCAGCTCGCGGTGGTTGTAGATCTCGCCGTTCACGGCCAGCGCCAGCGCGCCGTCGCGCGAGCGCAGCGGCTGCGCGCCCGAGGCCGGATCGACGATGGCCAGGCGCTCGTGCACCAGGATCACCCCCGCATCGACATACACCCCGCTCCAGTCCGGCCCGCGATGACGCTGGCGCTGCGACAGTTCCAGCGCCTGCCGGCGCAGGCCAGCGAGGTCGTCGCCGGGCTGCAGGTCGAACATTCCGAAGATCGAACACATGGCCTTTCCCCTCTGACGTGCACGTGGTGTGGCACCGGAGGGCGCTCCTGGCCTTCCGGCATACCGGCCATCCGTGGCCGAAAAACGAAAAAGGCCCGCACTGGGCGGGCCTTTTTCGCGTGTGTGGAACTGGAAACTGCGTCTACGCGATGGCCCGCCCGGTGAGGCGGCGGTTATTGCCATGGCGGTTATTCAGGCCCTTGGCCACGCACGCCAACGCGCGATGCGGGGCATCGGCGAGGTTCAGGGTGCGGGTGCAGGTGCTGGACATGGCGCGACTAGATCACGACGCATGTTGCGACGCAAGAATAATTTTGGACGGCGATTCTCACTCACGGCGACAGCAGCCATTGCTTCGCCGCATCCAGCTCGGCGTTGCCGAACAGGCGGAATTCGCCCGGCATGGCAAAGCCCATGGCCCTGGCCGCGAAGCGCAGCCAGGCCACGTCGGTGACCAGCGCCACCCGCTCCCAGCCGGTGAAGTGACGCAGGCCCAGCTTGGCATCGTCCCAGGCCGCCCTGGCGTCGAAACCGGTGAAATCCTCGCCACAGTGGTACAGCAGGCGCAACGTGGGGTTCAGCGCGAATGCTGCCTCGACGTCCGGCACCAGTACGTTCTCGTAATCGGCGGCGGTCACCTGGCCGCGGGCGCGAAAGCCCAGCACGCCGGCAGGCAGGTCGGCGATCTGTTCGATCATGGTGCAGGCTCCTCGTGGTGGCGGAGCCGCCATCGCACACCCGTGGGCACGGCGGCGCAAGCGGCGCGGCGTGAAGACCGCTCAGGCCGGCGTGATGTGGCGCACCAGCAGCTGCAGGCTCTCGCGCCCCTGCCACTCGTTCACTGCCAGCTCGTAGGCCACGCGCAACCGCGGCGCGGGCGGCTGGCCGTGGTAGCCGTTGAACATCACCGCTGCATGCTGGCGGCCGTCGCGTGGGTCGCGCAGGTCCAGCCGCAGGTGCTTTTCGGCCATCACGCGCCAGGACGGGCATTCGAACACGTTGTCGAACACCGGCTCGGGAAACCCTTGGCCCCATGGCGCGGCGTGGCGCAGCAGGCGGGCCAGGTCCAGCTGCAGGTGCTCGGGCGCGAGTTCGCCGTCGGTATCGAGCACCGGCTGCAGGGGCCGCTCGCCCAGCCATTCGCGCGCCACCGCGTCGAAGGCGGCGGCGAAGCGGCCGAAATCGTCGGCGCGAAGGCTGAGGCCCGCCGCCATGGCATGGCCGCCGAATCGCTCGACCAGGCCTGGCTGGCGCGCGTCGATCGCGGCCAGCGCGTCGCGGATGTGGAAGCCGGGGATCGAGCGCGCCGAACCGCGCAGCACCGCGGTCTCGTCCTCGCTCGCCGGCGCGAACGCGATCACCGGCCGGTGCAGGCGCTCCTTCAGCTTGGATGCCACCAGTCCGACCACCCCCGCGTGCCAGCTCGGCTCGAACAAGGCCACACCCACCGCATCGGTGGCGTGGGCCGTGCCGACCATCAGTTCGGCCTCGGCCACCATCGAGGCCTGCAGGTCGCGCCGCTCGCGATTGATCGTGTCGAGCCGTTCGGCATGGCGGCGCGCCTCGGCCAGGTCGTCGGTGAGCAGACATTCCACGCCCAGGCGCATGTCTTCCAGCCGCCCGGCCGCGTTCAGCCGCGGGCCCACCACGAAGCCGAGGTCGCTGGCACACAGCGTGGCCACGCTGCGCTTGCCTGCCTCG
>NZ_DASSVG010000435.1:0-2805 GCF_035706265.1 Ramlibacter sp.
TCGGGCGTGAGGCTCGGATCGACCACCGAGACCACCACCACGCGGGCCTTCAGCTCGCGTGCGAGCTCCACCGCCTCGGGAATGATCGATTCCGACAGGGGGCTTCCATCCAGCGGGACGAAGATCCGTTCGATCGCACCCCCGGCGGCCGCGGATCCGGGCGCCTGCTCCCCGGGCCGGTAGACGATCATCGGCTCGCCCCCGGCGCGCAGGACGTCCAGCGCCGTGCTGCCAAGCACCGCGCGCATGACGCCCGAGCGCCCGTGCGAGGTGATGGCCACCAGGGTGTCGGGCACGCGCCGGGCCTCGCGAAGGATCGCTTTCGCCACGCCCTCCGGCGCTTCGGTGCAGAGGGATTGCGCCCCCCAGGTTTCGGCCAGCGGCCGCAATTCGCCTTCGGCCTCGGCAACCTGGTCGGTCTTTTCGACCGCGCGGTACAGGGCGAGCTGGGCGCCCGTGGTCCTGGCGATCGTGCTGGCCAGCGGAAGGATCTGGTTCGAGAACGAGGAACCATCGACCGGAACGAGGATGCGGGTGGGCATGGCGTGGAAGAGGGGAGTGGCTGCCCGAGCTTGCCGCATCGGCCGGGCTTGGGCAAGCGGGCCCGTCTGCGCCCGGTCAAAGGGAAAGCGAAAAAGGCCTGCAGTGCTTCCACTGCAGGCCTTCGCGATTTTGGCTCCCCGACCTGGGCTCGAACCAGGGACCTACGGATTAACAGTCCGGCGCTCTACCGACTGAGCTATCGGGGAACAAGCCTTAGATTATAGCGGTGTTTTTCGCCGCACCCGAAAGCTCGACAACATTCAGCGAACTGTCAGTCAGTCGAACACCGGCGTCTCGACGCCCAGCACCTTGTGCAGCTTGGGGCTGGTGGTCGTGTACTGCAGGTGGATCTTGCCCTTCTCGGGGAAGATGATGGGCGCGGCGCCGAAGGCGGCCAGCGCGCATTCGTGGAAGCCGGAGAGGATCAGCTTCTTCTTGCCCGGGTAGGTGTTGATGTCCCCCACCGCGAAGATGCCGGGCACGTTGGTGGAGAACTTCTCGGTGTCCACCTTCAGCTGCTTGCGCTCGATGTCCAGGCCCCAGTCGGCGATCGGGCCCAGCTTGGGCGAGAGGCCGAAGAAGACCAGCAGCACGTCCAGCGGTACGGAGCGGGTGACGCCGTCGCCGCCGGTGACCTTCACCGCGGTGAGCTTGCCGTCCTTCTCCTCGTAGCCGGTCACCTGGCCGACCATGAACTGCATCTCCATCTGCTCGCACAGCTCGTGCATGCGGCCGACGGAGGCCGGCGCGGCGCGGAAGCCGTCGCGGCGGTGCACCAGGATCACGCTCTCGGCCTTGTGGACGTTGCCGTCCTCGTTGCCGGGCGTGAAGTTCAGCGCCCAGTCCAGGGCGGAATCGCCGCCGCCGACGATCAACAGGTTCTTGCCCGCGAAGTCGGCCGGGTTCCGCACCCGGTAAAAGAGCTGCTTGCCCTCGAACTTGTCCAGCCCTTCCACCTTCAGCGTGCGCGGCTCGAAGGCGCCGACGCCCGCCGCGATGAAGATGGTCTTGGTCAGGAATTTGGTTCCCTTGGAGGTCTCGACGAAGAAGCGGCCGTCGTCCTGCTGCTGGACCACCGTGACGGTCTGGCCCAGGTGGAAGGTGGCGCCGAAGGGCTCGATCTGCTTCAGCAGCGCATCCGTCAGCTCCTTGCCGGTGCAGACGGGGATGGCCGGGATGTCGTAGATCGGCTTGTCGGGATACAGCTCGATCGGCTGGCCGCCCGGGTAGGCGAGCGAGTCGATGACGTGCGCCTTGATCTCCAGCAGGCCCAGTTCGAACACCTGGAACAGGCCGACCGGACCCGCGCCGATGATCACGGCGTCCGTCTCGATCGGGCCGTCGTGGGCGGCAGCGGTCTTGATCACTTCTTCGTTGAGGTTCGGTTCCATGCTTCCTACTTGACCAGCTCCTTGAGCTTGTCCTTCCTGTCTTTCCATTCCTCGGCATCCGGCAGCGCGGGCTTGCGCTTGGTGATGCTCTTCCAGCCCGGGGCATGCGACAGCTCCGCGTTCAGCTTCGTGAACGCCACCTGGTCGGCCGGCACGTCCTCCTCCGCGAAGATCGCGTTGACCGGGCACTCGGGGATGCACACCGCGCAGTCGATGCACTCGTCCGGGTCGATCACCAGCATGTTCGGCCCTTCGCGGAAGCAGTCCACGGGGCAGACATCCACGCAATCGGTGTACTTGCAGCGGATACAGGATTCGGTGACGACGTGAGTCATTGTTGTGGGTCAGGGTCGGGGAAACCCCATGATTTTACTGGGTCGGACGGCGCCCCCCGGGCGCGGCCTTACGCCGCCTCGGGTTTGCGTTTCGTCAAGTTCAGCCAACCAGCACGGCCCCCGAGGTCTTCTGGCTGGCGGTGTCCACCAGCACCAATGCACCGAGCGTACGCGAACGGGCATAGGGCAGGGTGGGCAGCGGCTCCTGCAAGGCCAGTTCGACATGGCCGATGCCGTTCGGTTCCAGGTGGTCGGCGTCCTGTTCCGCCAGCGTGTTCACGTCCAGCTTGTGGACGATGCGCTTGACCTTGGCCTTGACCCAGCGGTGGCCGTGCAGCGCCCAGTAGACGCGGCCGGCGACCAGGGGCTCGTCGTCGAGCCAGGCGATGGTGGCGCGGATCTCGCGAGAAGGTGCCAAGGCGCCGGGGGCGAGCAGCCAGTCGCCGCGCGACACGTCGACTTCGCGGTCCAGGACGATGCCGGCGCTGTGCCGGGAGCTGATGTCGGTGGGCCGGCGCGTGTGATCGAGCACCTGC
>NZ_DASSVG010000436.1:0-4477 GCF_035706265.1 Ramlibacter sp.
GACGGCGCGCGCCGGGCCGGTCGTCGCCGCGCATGGCCACGACCGGCTTGGGCGCGGGCTTCGCCGGCGCCGCAGCGGCGGCTTCGCCCTCGTTCGTGCCGGCCTCGGCAGTCGCCGTCTCGGCATTCGCCTCGGCCCCGGGCTGCTGCTCCGGCGCGGCGGGTGCAGCTGCCGCAGGAGCACCCCCCGCGGCGGCATCGCCTGCAGCGCCACCTGCCCCGGCAGCCTCGCCGCCGGCGCGCAGCGCCTGCTCCAGCGCCTGCATCGCGGCGCGGATCTTCTGCGCGTCGCCGCTGGCCGTGGCCTCTTCCACCGCCTTCGACGCCTCCAGCACGGCGCGGTCGCGCGCGCTCATCGCCGCGCTCGCCTTCTCGCGCTCCGCCGTCTTGCGGTTGAACGCCTCGTCGATCGGCTTGCGGAACGCGTCCCACAGCTTCTGTTCCTGCTTGCGATCGAGCGGCACCGTCTGTGCCTCGGCCTGCCAGCGCTGCTGCAGGGCCTTGACGGCGTCGATGCGCAGGCTGGGCGCCTCGCCCAGCACCCTGGCCTCTTCGATCATGCCGTTGCGGCGCTCGATGCTCTCCTTCTGCGCCCGCTCCAGCGGGCCGGCGGCCTGCGAGATCGCCTCCTTCCACTGCGGCTGCAGGTCGGCGAAGGCCTTCTCGCTCAGGTGCCCGGCTTCGCGCCAGCGCTCGGAGAACTGGTGGATCGCGCGGTTGAACGCCTTCCAGTCGCCGTTGTCCGCCTGCGGATGCGCAGCGGCCCAGGCCTTCACTTCGTCGATCAGCGCCAGGCGCGCGGTGCGGTGTTCGGCGGCCTCGGCCTTGACCTTGTCCAGCCACTCCTGCACCACCTTGTAGGCTTCGTTGCAGGCTTCGTCGAAGCGCTTCCACAGCGCGTGGTTGGGCGGGCCGCCCTGGTCGACCTGCTTCCACTGCTCGCGCAGGCTGCGCAGCGTCTCCTGCATCTTGCGGCCGCCGTAGCGCGGCTTGCGCACCACCGGCGGGGGCACGGGGGTGGCGGCGGGCGATTCGGCCTCGGCCTGCTCGGTGGCCGCCGCTTCCGTGTCGGCCGGCGCGGGCTCCGGCGTGACCGGGGCCGGCACCGTCTCGAACAGGCCTTCGGCCTTGGCCACCAGCTCCTGGCGCAGCTGGTCGGCGCGCCAGCGCTGCCAGCCTTCCAGCTCGCCGGCGGCGCCGAGCGCGGCATGCGCCTGCGCTTCCAGCTTGTCGTCGACCAGCTTGCCGTGTTCCTTCAGCGCGTTGCGCAGCGCATTGGCGGCGCCGGCGCTGGCCTTGCCGTGGCCCTGCGCGATCTCCTGTTCCAGCTTGCCCAGGGCCTCGCTCACGGCCTGGTTGGCCCTGGCCTTCAGCTCGGGATCGACCTTGGGCTTGGGCGGCTTGGGCGGCGCGCTCTCGGGCGGCAGGCCGCGCGCCTGGCGCAGTTCGTCGGCCCACACCGGCACCGGCGGCAGCGGCGCATTCGCATCGGCGGCGGCCGCGGTGGCCTGGGCCAGCGCGGTCTGGAAGGCGTCCCACACCACCTGCAGCTGCCCGCGCGAGGCTTCCAGCAGCGGCGGGAACTTGGCGTCGACGCTGCCCCAGTTGGGATCGTCCAGCAGCGCCTGCGCCTGCGCCTGCCACTGGGGCACGTCGGCGCGCAGCGCCTCGGCGGCGCCCTGGGCGTCCTGCCACGACTTGGTGGACAACACCTCGATGCGCTGGGCCAGCAGCACGGCGGCCTCGCGCTGCACCTGCACGCGGTTCTGCAGGTCCTCGATGCCCTTCACGCGCTCGGCCAGTTGCGTCTTCACGCCGGCCAGCGGCTCGCGACTGAGCGGCGCGCCGGCCTTGGCGGCATCGCGCTGCCAGGCCAGGGCGTCGGCGATGTTCAGGCGGGGCTGCGCCAGCAGGTGGCGCGCCTTTTCGGACCATTCGGCGGCGATCGCCTCCTGGCCCTTGGCGCGCTTGATCTCGTCGAGCCGCTCGCGCAGCAGGCGCGCCGCGCCCTTGTCGCGCGCGCTCAGCTCGCGGAACACCTCCTGCATCTGCTCCGCGCTCGGTTCGCGGGCCAGCCACTCGCGCACGCGGGCCGCGCGTTCCCCGGACGTGGGCGCGGAAAAGGCACCCCCTGTCAGCGCGTCCAGTGCCTGGGTGTCGTGGGTCTTCAAGCTGCTCACAATCTATTGATGCGAAGGAAAGGAAAGCCCCCGGGAAGGGGGCGAAGCCCGTATTCTCGCCGCGAAATGCGAACGCCGGAAATGGAAAGCCCGGCCAGGAGCCTGAAGCTGCCTGCCGGGCTGGACGGTCCGACCTGATGTCGCTGCCGTCTGGGTTCGCAACACGAACGTGGTGTCCGCGTTGCGCCGGAAGCAAAGATTGCTTCCTTGAGGAAGCCGGGGCTGCCACAGAACGTGGCCCTACCGGCTGGTCGCCCGATTGCTCGGGCCCCGTCAAGTTAGGCCGCACCGGCACGGAATGCAAGTCCGACTTTTCAATGGCGGTGAGCGGGGCGATTGCACCGAGCGCCGTCCAGCGGGGCGTCTCCGGACATTCCCTCCTCCGCCCGGCGGCCGGCCGACAAGCGGCGGGGGCGCCGTCAGCTTTCGCGCCGCGCTCCGATATCGATAGCACTGCGCCTGCTGTCAGGTGGGGCTGACAAGGGTTGGCGCGTACGGACTACGGAACTTTTCTGCTGTCGAGCCGTACAGTACCGGCCTCTTATCTCCAATTCAGCATAAAAACACTTGGAAACATCCTTGACCCGGCATTAAGCGCCTGCCTAGAATCCGCCGCGTCTCCCCACAGGGGGGGACCTCCAGACAACCCGCTGCCGAACCCGGCGAATCGGACCGGAGAAGGACCCTCCCACGAAGGGCCCTCCGCTCCGATGGCGTACCAATCCAAACGGGGAGCACGAAGGTGGAGGCCGCTCGCGAAGCGGCCGAAGCCCAGGGCTCCGCGCGTAGAAAGGAAGTGCTATGACAGCGTCAGGAACACTGGGAAGATTCACCCGGGGCGTGCAGACCTTCTGCTGCGACGTCGCCGAGGGCTTCTTCGAGATCACGCACAACGGCTTCGCGGTGGTGGGGCTGGCGGTGGTCTTCTCCGTTCTGACCCTGCTGGCCCGGCCCGACCTCCGTCAGGCCGGGGAAGCCCAGCTCATGACCTGGCTGCATGCGCGCCAGGCGGAAACGCTCGGCCTCGTGCCCGAGCTCGATGCGATCGACCGCGCCACGGCGCTCAACCCCAAGGAACTGCCCAAGCAGCAGGCCGCGGTGGCGTACTGGCTGAGCCGCAAGTACCGGGTGGCGCCCGAGCCGCTCAGCGCCCTGGTGGCCGAGGCCTACGAGATCGGCGAGCGCACCCGGATCGACCCGACCCTGCTGCTGGCCGTGATGGCGGTGGAGTCGGGCTTCAACCCGTTCGCCCAGAGCCCGGTGGGGGCGCAGGGGCTGATGCAGGTGATGACCGGCGTGCACAGCGACAAGTACGAGAACTTCGGCGGCCGGCTGGCGGCCTTCGACCCGGTGACCAACCTGCGGGTGGGCGCCAAGGTGCTGCAGGAGTGCATCCAGCGCGCCGGCTCGGTGCCGGCGGGCCTGAAGTACTACGTGGGCGCGGCCCTGCTGCCGGAAGACGGCGGCTACGCCGACAAGGTGCTGGCCGAGCATGCGCGGCTGCAGCAGGTGGCCCATGGCCGCTCGGTGCCCATCGCCACCCCGCCGGCGCCGCTGCGCACCGTGGCGCCCAGCCCGGCGCCGACCGTGCCGGACCCGGGCGTGATCTCCCAGGGCGGCCGGGCGGCGCCCAGGAGCCTGGGTTAAACTCGCCCCGTGCGCGACTGGCGATAGGCGCGCCCTGCGGGGCGCGCTGACGTGGATCCACCTTCAAACCACTGGGAAGCGTACCGCCCGCTGCGGGCCTCGCGGCGCTGCCTTGCAGCGGCCCGCGCGCCGCAGCCGGTGACCAGCCGTTCGCCTGGGCAGCCCTGGCCTTGCACAGGGCACCTTCGTCCACGGAACCGCCGCTCATGTACGACCGCCGCATCCTCATCGAACAGACCGATCCCGAACTCTGGGCCGCCATCCAGGCCGAGAACCGCCGCCAGGAAGAACACATCGAGCTGATCGCGAGCGAGAACTACGCCTCGCCCGCCGTCATGGCCGCCCAGGGCACCCAGCTCACCAACAAGTATGCCGAGGGCTATCCCGGCAAGCGCTACTACGGCGGCTGCGAGAACGTCGACATCGCCGAGCAGCTGGCGATCGACCGCATCAAGCAGATCTTCGGCGCCGAGGCCGCCAACGTGCAGCCGCATTCCGGCGCGCAGGCCAACGAGGCGGTGTTCCTGGCCTTCCTGAAGCCGGGCGACACCATCATGGGCATGAGCCTGGCGGAGGGCGGCCACCTCACCCACGGCATGCCGCTGAACATGAGCGGCAAATGGTTCAACGTCGTGAGCTACGGCCTGAACA
>NZ_DASSVG010000437.1:0-5918 GCF_035706265.1 Ramlibacter sp.
CGGTTGCCGATGCGCTGCGGCTCCACGCCGCTGCTGAGGAAGGCGCTGACGTTCGGGTACATCAGCATCAGCGCCGCCTGCACCATCGACGCATCGATGGTCTGGCCCTTGCCGTCGCGGGCCCGCTGGTGCAGCGCGGCGGAGATCGCCATCGCGGCCAAGAGGCCCACGGCGACGTCCACCACCGGGAAGCCGACCTTCACCGGCGGCCCCTCGGGGTCGTCGCCCGACATCATCATCATGCCCGTGAGCGCCTGCACCACGTGGTCGTAGGCGCCCCGGCCGGACCATTCGCCTTGCTGGCCGAAGCCGGAGATCGAGCAGTACACGACGCCGGGATTGACGGCGCGGATCGCCGGCTCGTCCAGCCCGAAGCGCTTCACCACGCCGGGGCGGAAGTTCTCGATGAACACGTCGGCGGTGCTCGCCAGGTCGCGCACGGCCTGCGCGCCTTCCGGCGTGCGCACATCCACTGCCACGGAGTGCTTGCCCGCATTGAGGGCGACGAAGCCGTCGGGCGTATCGGTGGGCGCGGTGCGCGGGCCGCGCAGCACGTCACCGCCTTCCGGCGACTCGATCTTGATCACCTCGGCGCCGAGTTGCGCCAGGTAGAAGGAGGCCAGCGGACCGGCGATCACGTGCGACATGTCGACGACGCGCACACCTTTCAGGGCTTGCAGCATGTCCGTCCTCAGGCCACCGAAATGCCGGCCAGCTTGATGATGTCGGCCCACTTGCCGTTCTCGCTGCGCGCGAAGGCGGCGAAGGCCTGCGGGCTTTCGCTGGGCACCACCGAGTTGCCGGTGGCCTCGAAGCGCTCGCGCACGCCGGGCTGCGCGAGTCCCTTGACGACCGCCGCGTGCAGCCTGGCCACCACATCGGCCGGCGTGCGCGCCGGCGCCCAGAAGCCGAACCAGGACTCCTGCACGGCCAGGTCGTTCTTCAGCACCTCCTTGAGCGTGGGCACGTCCGGGTAGTCGGCCAGGCGCTTGGCGCCCGTGATCGCCAGCGCCCGCAGCTTGCCGCCCTTGACCTGCGGCAGGCCGGTGCCGGTGACCGGGAAGGCAAAGTCGGTATCGCCGCGCATCAGCGAGGCCATGATCTCGACCGAGCCTTTCAGGGGAATGTGCGTGGCCTTCAGTCCGGCCAGCGACACGAGCGTGGCGCCGGCCAGGTGGGCCGAGGTGCCGATGCCGCCGGAGCAGTAGTTCAGCTTGCCGGGGGCCGCCTTCGCGGCCGCGATCACGTCCTGCACCGACCGATAGGGTCCATCGGCGCGCACCACCATCACCGTCGGCGAAGCCGCCATGTTGCTGACCGGCACGAAGTCGGCCAGCGGGTCGAACTTGAGTGCGGGCTGCAGCAGCTTCTGGATCAGGTGCGTGTTGGATCCCATCAGCAGGGTGTAGCCGTCCGGGTCCTGCTGGGCGACGTACTGCGCGGCCAGCACGCCGGCGGCGCCGACCTTGTTCTCCAGGACGACGGGCTGGCCCAGGGCGTCGCCCAGTTGCGGGCCGAACTGCCGCACCAGAACGTCGGGGCCACCACCGGCGGCATAGGGAACGATCACGCGCACCGGGCGGCTCGGGAAGGGCTCGGCGGCGTGCACGCCGGCCGCGGCCAGCGCAAGGGGGAGGGTGGAAGCGAGGAACTGTCGGCGCTGCATGGCTTGTCTCCTGGAATGGGCACAGGATAGGCTGGGCGAGGCTTGCAAGGAAGTGATATGTTTTCAGGCATTGCAAACTTCCGGTGATCGCTCCATGCCGCTTCCTTCCAGCGACGTCGCCGATGCGGCCGGCCGCCTGGCGGCGCGATTGCGCTTCCGCCATCTGCAGCTGCTGCTGGCGCTGGAGCGCGAGGGCAGCCTGCGCGGCGCGGCGCAGGGCATGAACCTGACGCAGCCGGCGCTGAGCAAGGCGCTGGCGGAGATCGAGTCCGCCTTCGGCGTGCCGCTGTTCGAGCGCAATGCGCGCGGGCTGAAGCCGACGCCGCGCGGCCGCGTCGCGCTGCAGGGCGCGGCCTTGCTGCTGGCGCAACTGGGGCAGGTGCAGCAGGAGCTGTCGGCGGCGGCGCCGGCGCTACTGCTGCGCGTGGGGGCGCCGCCCTTCGTTGCGCAGGGCTACCTGCCGCCGCTCCTGGGCCGCCTGACGGCCGCGACGCCGCCGGTGCAGGTTTCGCTGCTGGAGGAGCGCGTGCCGATGTTGCTGCGGGCGCTCGCTGCCGGCGAAGTCGATGCGCTGGTGAGCACCCATCCGGCCCAGATGCCCGAGGACCTCGGCGCCGAACTCGCGTTCGAGAAGCTGTTCGATGCCGAGTTCCTGGTGATTGCGCCACCGGCGCATCCGCTGGCGCGCAGCCGCCGGGTGGATTGGGCGCAGCTCGCGCGCGAGCGCTGGGTGCTGCCGGGACGCAGCTCGATGCTGCGGCGCGTGCTGGACGAATGCTTTCTGCGGGCTGGCGTGGTGGCGCCGGCTCCTGTGGTCGAATCGACCAGCCCGGTCACCAACGTCGAACTGGTCGCCCACGGCCTCGGGCTCGGTGCGGCGCCGGGCCCGGCGGCACAGGCTGCCGTGGCGCAGGGCCGCGTCGCCCGCCTGCGGGTGGCGCCCGCGATGCCGCCGGCGCCGGTGGCGCTGATCACGCGTGCCGGCCCGCGCAATCCGCGCGTGGACGCGTTGCGCGCCGCGCTGCGCGGCAGCCGGTGAAGGGCCTCACCCCACGTGCTGCTGCAGCACCCGCACCAGCTGGCTGCTCACGTTGCGCAGCCTCTGGGCGAGCAGCTGCGTGAGCTTCACCAGCAGCTTGGCGCCGATGTCGGGGCGGGCGCGGATCAGGCGCTCGACGCCGGAGCGATCGAGCACGGCGGCCTCGACGTCGGAGAGCGCCCAGCAGCTCGCGTAGCGCGGCTCGCCGTCGAACATCGACATCTCGCCCAGCACCGTGCCGGGGCGCAGCACCGCCAGCCGGGTGTTGTCGCCGCGGATCTCGCGCTCGGCTTCCGGGCCGATGCGCTTGCCCACGTCCACGGTGCCGCGCAGCAGCAGCATCATCCAGTCGTTGGCGTCGCCTTCCGCGATCAGCATCTGGCCCGGCCGCGCGCGCACCTGCAGCATCAGCGAGCCGAGCACGTCCACCTCGCCGGCACTGAAGTCCTGCAGCAGCACGCTCTCCTCCATCAGCCCGGGCCAGCTCGAAAGGTTCTCGCACGGGCCCAGCACCTCCAGGCCGGCGGCGCGCATCTGCTGCTCCAGGGGCGACGTGGCCATGCGTCAGCGCTGCTGCAGCCAGGCCGCGATGTCCTGCGCCGCGGCGTCGGTGGCGGCCACCAGCGCGCGCACGCCGCCGGGCGCGTCGGCACTGTCGGCCGGACGCCGCACCTCGAAGCTGCGCTGCGCCACCAGCCGCTCGCCGCCACCGGTGTTTTCCAGCAGCGTGCAGCGCAGGCGCAGCACGCCCTCGCTGGCGCTCGCCGACGCGAACAGCTGGCTGAACTCCTCCAGCTCCACCCGCAGCACGGCCGGCGGCTCGCCACCCCGGCGCACCAGGGCCGCGGCGGCGGCGTTATCGAGCACGGGCCGCTCGCGCGCGAGCACCGCGCGCAGCCGCTGGCGCAGCAACTGCCCGGGCGGGGCGCTCCAGCGGGCATAGGCGTAGGGGTGCAGCTCGTTGGGATCGTCGTAGCCCAGGCGGTACAGCAGCGCCGGCGTCTCCAGGATGCCGCGCACCTCCACGTCGGGCAGCACCAGCGCCGCGCGGGGCGGGGCCGTGCCGGCGGGCGTCGGCGTCTGCGCGCCGAAGTCGTACATCGTCTGCCGCACCGGCTTGCTCGGAAGGGCGCTGCAGCCGGCCAGTGCCAGCCCCGCGAGCGCCAGCCACCCCCTCCGCTTCATCGACGCGCCTCCGGGCTGCGCCAGCCTGGTTCGCCCGGGCCCGGCTGCGGCTTGCCTTCTCCATAAATCAGCATCTGGGGATTCTCGGTGAGCTCGTTGATCGCGCGGCGCAGGCTGCGCAGGGTTTCGTTGCCTTCCTCCGCCAGCCGGTTCACGCGCGGGAGGGTGGTGGCGCTGAAGGTCTCCACCACGTGCGCGAGCGCGTCGGTGCCTTCGCCGATGCGGTCCAGCGGGCCGCCGGGCGCGTTGATGCGCTGCGCGGTCTGGCCGAATTGCGCGGCGGCGGTGCTGACCTGGTCGGCGGTGACGCGGAAGCGGTCCACCGTGGTCTGCACGCCGCGCATGGTGACGGTGGCCTGCGCGATGGCGGGGTCGAGCCGCTGCGTGACGGTGTGGTCCATGCGCTGCACCAGCTGGTGGGTGGAGCCGGCCGCCTGGCTGATGTTCTCCAGCGCGTCGGCGATGCGCTTCTGGTTGTCGTCGCCCAGCAGCGTGTTGATGCGCTCGGTGGCCTCCTTCACGCGCTCGAGGATCACCTCGCCGTTCTCCTCCAGCCGCGCGAGCAGGCCCGGTTCCAGCGGGATGCGCGGCGGGTGGTCCTCGTCGGGCACCAGCCGCGCCGCCTTCTTGCCGTGGTCGGACAGCTGGATGAAGGCCAGCCCCGTCACGCCCTGGTAGCTCAGGGTCGCGAAGGTGTCGCGCGTGAGCGGCGTGTCGCGGTCGATCTCCAGCCGCACCAGCACGTTGCCGACCTTGTCGGGATCGAAGCCGATGCGGCGGACCTTGCCGACGTCGACGCCGCGGAAGCGCACCGGCGCCTGCTCCTGCAGGCCGGTGACTGTCTCGCGGGTGGAGATCTCGTAGGTGTCGCGCACGCCGGTCTCGCGCGTCAGCCAGGAAGCGAGCCCCAGCACCAGCGCCGTGAGCAGCGCCACGAAGATGCCGGCGGCCATGGCGTGGGCCTTGTTTTCCATGGTGTGCCTTTTTACCTTGATCAGATCGCGAACGGGTACTCGCGCAGCAGCTCCATCGCGCGCTGGCCGCGTTCGCCGAGGAAGAAGTCCTCCACGAAGGGATGGCGGAAGGCGATCACCTCGCGCGGCCTGGCGTTGACGATCACGCGCTGGTCGGCCAGCACCGCGATGCGCGTGGACAGCTCGAACAGCGTGTCGAGGTCGTGCGTGACCATGATCACCGTCAGCGCCAGGTCGCGGTGCAGCGAACGCAGCAGGTTGACGAAGCCGTCCGAGCTGTCGGGGTCCAGGCCTGCCGTGGGCTCGTCGAGCAGCAGCAGCGGCGGATCCATGATGAGCGCGCGGGCCAGCGCCGCCCGTTTGATCATGCCGCCCGAGAGCTCGGACGGCATCTTCTCGGCGTCGGCCGGCTTCAGGCCCACCATCTGCAGCTTCACCATCGCGGCCTCGACGATCAGGCGGCGCGGCAGCGTCTTGAGTTCGCGCAGGGGAAAGGCGACGTTCTCCAGCACCGTGAAGGCGGAGAACAGCGCCCCGTGCTGGAACAGCATGCCGACCCGGCCGGAGGCACCGCGGCCGGACAACTCACCCACCGGCCGGCCCATGATGCGCACCTCGCCGCGGTGGGGATGCTCCAGCCCGAGGATCTGCCGCAGCAGCACGGTCTTGCCCGAGCCCGAGCCGCCGACGATGGACAGCACCTCGCCGCGGTGCACCGTCAGGTCCAGGTCCTTGTGGATCACGAGCCGCCGCTCCGGCATGTCGAACACGGACCAGAGCTTGCGGATCTCGACGATCGGCTCCGGCGCCTCCGGGCGCGGCGCGGCGGCGGGCTCCATCAGATGCCCACCTTGCTGAACAGGATGGCGAACAGCGCGTCGACCAGGATCACCACCGTGATCGCGGTCACCACCGAGGCCGTCGTGCCCTGCCCCAGGCTCTGGGTGTTGGGCTGCACCCGCAGGCCGAAATGGCAGCCGATCAGCGCGATCAGGATGCCGAACACGACCGACTTCGACAGGCCCAGCACCAGGTTCGACACCCGCACCGCGTC
>NZ_DASSVG010000438.1:0-11284 GCF_035706265.1 Ramlibacter sp.
ATCCAGGACATGCTGGCCAAGGGCGAGCCGCTGCCGGTGGACTTCCGCAACCGCGTGATCTACTACGTCGGCCCGGTCGACCCGGTGCGCGACGAGGTGGTCGGCCCCGCCGGCCCGACGACTTCCACCCGCATGGACAAGTTCACCGAGATGATGCTGGCCCAGACCGGCCTGATCGGCATGATCGGCAAGTCCGAGCGCGGCCCGGAGGCGATCGAGGCGATCCGCAAGCACAAGGCGGCCTACCTCATGGCCGTGGGCGGCGCCGCCTACCTGGTTTCCAAGGCCATCAGGAAGTCCAAGGTGCTGGGCTTCGGCGACCTGGGCATGGAAGCCATCTACGAATTCGAGGTGGTCGACATGCCGGTGACGGTGGCCGTGGACGCCAACGGCACCAGCGTGCACACGACCGGGCCGGCCGAGTGGTCGAAGCGGATCGCCACCGGCGAATTCAGGAAGATTCCTGTCGCCGCCGCCTGAAGCTGTCTCACAGGCAACGGCATCTCGTCCGCCGTAGAGTTGCGGGAATGGACCGCGACAGACCCATAGGCGTGTTCGACAGCGGTGTAGGGGGGCTCAGCATCCTGCGGGCCCTCCGCGCCGAGCTGCCGGGCGAGGATTTCGTCTACTTCTCCGACGCCGGCCACGCGCCCTACGGCGAGAAGGGCGAGCACTTCGTCTCGCGCCGTTCGCTGGAGATCGCGGTGGACCTGCTGGAGCAGCACCGCATCAAGGCCCTGGTGGTGGCCTGCAACACCGCCACCGCCGCCGCCGTGCACCTGCTGCGCTCGCACCACGGCCACCTGCCTGTGGTGGGCGTGGAGCCGGCGCTCAAGCCAGGCGCCGCGCTCACGAAGACCGGCCGCGTCGGCGTGCTGGCCACCCGCGGCACCCTCTCCTCCGCCAAGTTCCAGACCCTGCTCACGTCCCTGCGTCACCAGGCCGATTTCGTGCTGGTGCCCTGCGACGGGCTGGCCGCCGCCATCGAGGCCGGCGACGAGGCGCGCGTGCGCGAGCTGTGCCGCCGCTACACGGTGGAAGTCTGCTGCTTCGGCACCGGGCCGGGCGAGATCGACACGCTGGTGCTCGGTTGCACCCACTACCCCTTCGCGGAGGCCACCTTCCGCGAGCTCCTCGGCCCCGCGGTGCAACTCGTGGAGACCGGGCAGCCGGTGGCGCGCCAGACCCGGCGCCTGCTGGAAGCCCGCAACCTGCTGAATCCCCACGGGCGCGGCGGGGTGCAGTGGCGCACCACCGGCGCGCCGGAGTCCCTGCAGGCCGCTGCCGCGCGCTGGCTGGGGCTGGTCGAGCGGCCCGCCGCCGGCAGCGGCGACGACGACCTGAAGCTCGCGGCCTGAGCGCCGCTTCGGCCAACCCACACCCCACAGTCCCCAGCTTCGGTGGGGAAACGGCCCGCCCTTTTCCCCAATGTCGGGGGCGACCGGGCCGGCATGAGCACCAAAGTGCCCCCCATCACGGCACCTGTGGGGTGGTCCGCTCCTTGCGTAACGGTTGATACACCGGCACACAAGTTCGGAGCAGGCCTCGAGGAGAGGGCCTGGAAGCGCCGATCCGGTACGGCACTCAAACCCAGAGGAGAGAGGGACTCATGTCTTCACCCAAACGCAGCCTGCTGTCTGCGGCGGTACTGCTCGCGCTCGCCGCCAGCCCCGCCCACGCCGTGCTGGAACGCTTCGGCCCGATCGACCATTCCCCCAGCGTGGGCGGCTTCCCCTCGTGGTTCCAGGACAAGACCGGCATCACGCTGGAGTTCTGCGACTACAAGACGACGCTCGAGCGCGACGGCGGCTGGTGCGTGGCGCTGGAAGGCCCGGTGCCGGAGGTCTTCCCGCTGGATTTCGGGCCCGAGCACTTCTACTTCGCGGCCGACAACGTCATGCAGGACCCGGGGCTGAATCTCAAGGCCCGGCTGGTCCTGTCCGTCGAGGCGGGCTTCTCGAACGAGATCGTGCCCATCGACGGTGACCAGATGGTCTTCGGCCGCCTGCGCATCATCGTGCCGAACCTGCCCTTCGACGGCGACTACCGGGTCATCACGCCGTACTCGGAGCACAACTTCAACAACATGGCCGTGGGCGACAAGATCCAGTACACCCAGGACATCGGCCTGGCCTGCGTGCTCACCTTCGAATGCGTCCTGAATGGGACCGTCGGCCCCTTCCTGCTGCCTTCCGCCGTGCCCGGCGGCGCCGAGGTGCCGCCGATGCCCGACCTGAAGTCGGCCCCGCCCGGCACCGACCCCTTCTACGACGCCATGGTGGCGCTGGGCGGCGCCTCGCTCGATCCGCAGACCGGCAAGAAATACATCGCCGACCCGGGCCGCGTCGGCCCGGTCACCGGCAGCCCGCTGCCGAACTTCGTCGCCTACGACATCAACGGCGCGCAGAGCCTGCGCAACCACAACACCTTCCGCATCGAGGTGCGCACGCCCTTCGCCTCGCGCAGCAGCGCGCCCTTCTACGTGATGGAAGGCGAGAGCAACTTCGTGGTCGCGGGCCGCCTCATGACCGGCACCCTGCCCGGCAAGGTCACGCCCACGCGCGCGACGTACAAGGCCGACGCCGTCGGCAACATGACCGACCTGGACGTGTTCGCCACCGGCCACCCGACCACGCAGGCCCGCCTGCCCGCCCAGACGCAGCAGCCGCCGGTGATTCCCGTGCTGTCCTACTACGAGGAGCCGTGCGCGAACTCGCTGTTCTTCGATCCCGAGGTGGGAATGGTCCGCCTCAACTCGCCCCAGTACTTCGGGCCGCCTGCGAGCAACCCGATCCCGATGAAGCAGCAAGGCACCACCTTCTGGGGCCAGACGCAGCCGACCGGCACGCCGCCCAGCCACGTGTGCATCGTCGATTCCGCGGCCCGCAACTCGGAAGGCCAGACCATCCCGGCCTACTACATGCAGCGCGTGACCGACACCGTCACCATCGACGTCGCCGGCTTCGACGGCCCCAACAACGGCACGCTGGCGGTGAACGCGCGCTCGAGCGACCCGACGGCCAAGCTCACCCTGGTGGGCTATGGCCCCGCTGCGCCCGAGACCCCCGGCACCGCGACGGCGGGCGCACCCGGCACCGGCCTCGACCTCGCGCCTGAAGCGGCCACGGTGACGGGCCTCATGGCCGCCCCGGCCACGGTGCAGGTGACCTCCTCCAAGGGCGGCAGCGCCGTGCGGCCGATCGAGACGGCGCGCGGCCTGCCCACCGGCGGCGGCACGGGCGGCGGCGACCCCGGCGGCGACCCCGGCGGCCCGCCCACCATCGGCACGCCGGTCGCCGTCAACGAGACGTCGACGATGTTCGAGGACTGCGACCCGAACACGGCCTCCATGTGCGCCGCCGGCACGGGCATCTCGATCGACCTGATCGGCAACGACACCATCGCCGTCAACGGCAGCACGATGACCCTGCGCAACTTCGTGCGCCAGGGCCTCGGCACGGTGACCATCAACGCGCAGGCGCCGCGCCTGGGCACCGCGAACATCACGGCCGACGGCGTGGTCACGTACATGCCCAACCCGAACGTGAGCGGCACCGACTCGATCACCTACACGGTGACGGCGAACGGCGTGGAGTCGAACCAGGGCATCTTCACGATCAACGTGACGCCGGTCAACGACATCCCGTACGCCGTCAACACCAGCGCCGGCGCGGTGGTGGGCAAGCCCGGCTCGATCAACCTGATCGCGACCTCGCTGGACCCCGACGGCACCGCCGACCTGAAGGACGCGGAGATCCTCACCTGGCCCGCCCAGCTCGGCCCGCGCCCGACGCCCGTCGGCGGCGTGGTCAACTTCACGCCCACCGCGGCCGGCAACTACAACATCATCTACCAGGTGAAGGACGCCGCCGGCGCGCTGTCGCCCAACGTGGCGGCCGGCAGCGTCAGCGTGGTCACCACCGAGACGATCACCTTCGCCAAGTCGCAGTTCACCCGCGGCCAGCTGCGCTGGACGATCAGCGGCAACGACACCGTGCGGGCCGGCCAGGAGATGACGGCCGTGTACGACGACGGGCGGCTGCGCGCCGGCGGCACCTGCGACGGCACGGCCACCAATCCGCAGTGCGTGATCGGCACGACCTTCGTGGACAGCGCCGGCGGCTGGCTGATGGACCGCATCATCCCGGCCAACACCGCGCAGGATCCCACCAACACCGGCGTGTGGCAGAAGGTGCCGACGCGCGTGAGGGTCTTCTCCAGCAACCCGGCGATGGGAGGTTCCAACTCGGCCACGATCCTGCTCAAGTAAGGACACGGCGCCAACGGGCGCCCTGTGCCATGACGCCGTCATGGCAGCGTCGACCCTTCGGGGCGGCACCGGAGGCACCGGCCGCAAGGCCGGTGCCTTTTCTCATGGCGCGGCGAGGGCGGCGGCGCGGCCGCGGGCCACGTCCACCTTCAGCAGCAGCACGAGGCCGACGATGAACAGGCCGGCGGTGCTCATGATGGCCAGGCGCTGGTTGCCGCGCGTGGCCCAGGTGATCGCGCCGTAGCTGAGGGGCCCGACGATGCTGGAGAGGCGGATCGCGAAGGTCCACAGGCCGTAGAACTCGGCCAGCTGGCGCGGCGGCGCGAACATGCCCGCCAGCGCGCGGCCGGCGGACTGGCTCGATCCCATGCACAGGCCGGCGATGGCCGCGGCCCACCAGAACTGGCCCTTGGTGGTGGAGACGGCGGCGATCACGCAGGTGGCGACCCAGCCCACCAGCGTGCTGCCCAGCGCGATCTTGTGGCCGATGCGGTCCTGCAGGTAGCCCCACGCGAAGGCGCCGCCGGCGGCCGCGAGGTTCAGCACGAAGATCAGCACCATGGTCTCCTGCTGCCGGAAGCCGATCACGCTCTCGGCGTAGATCGCCGCCAGCGTGATCGCCACCGCCACGCCCCCCTGGTAGAACACGGCACAGGCGAGCAGCCACATGAAGTCGGCGTAGCGCCGCGCGGCACGGAAGGTGCGGCGCAACTGGTGCAGCGAAGCGGCGAGGCCGCCCTCGCCCAGCGCCGCGGGGTTGGGCCGGGCCCGTTCGGTGAGCAGGCGGAACGTGACGATGGAAGCCAGTCCGTAGAGGGCCGCCGTGATCAGCATCGTCACCGGCACGAACTGCGCCGCCGGGATGCCGCGCGCCTGCGCCCAGAGCACGTAGCCCAGGCAGATGCCCAGGGCCAGCATGCCGCCGAAGTAGCCGAAGCCCCAGCCCCAGCCGCTCACCTTGCCGAGGGCGTGGGGCCGCGCCAGCTCCGGCAGGAAGGCGGCGGTGAGCGACTCGCCGTAGCTGTAGAAGACGTTGGAGACGATGATCAGCGCCATCGCCAGCGCCACGCCGCCGGGGCGGGCGAGCGCGAGGGCCGCCGTGCTCACCACGCAGCCGAGCGTGACCAGCGCCAGGATGCGCTTCTTGGCCGCCCGCAGGTCCGCGTACGCTCCGAGGCTGGGCATCGTGACCATCACGATGAAGTAGGAAACACTGAGCGCCAGCGTCCACGCGAAGGTGGCCCATTCGGCCTTCTGCGCGATGCCGCCGACGAAGTACGCGGCGAAGACGGCGGTGATGACGACGGTGGTGTAGCCGGAGTTGGCGAAGTCGTACATCGCCCACCCGAACACCTCGCGCCTGCGCACGCCCGGGTTCAGGGCGTCCTGGGAAAACAAGGCCATGGGCGCGAAGCATAGCGGAGCCTTGACGCGCATCATCTTGCGGCCGCCGCGCGCGGCCTAAGTTGACCTGCGGCGCGTCCGCCAGCGCCGCGGGAGCCTGCCATGGATGCCGCCCGCCCCTCGGAAGCCGCCACCTTCGACGCCATCGGCTTTGCCGAAGCGCCCACGCTGCCGCTGCTGTTCGAGCGGCGCTGCGAGCGGACGCCGGACCGGGTCCGGGGGCCGGTGGCCGCCCTGATGTGGCCGGTGCTGCGCCACCTGGTCAGCGAGCGGCTGCTGGCGCGCCTGGGCGGGCGGCTGCGGCTGGCCGTCTCCGGCGGCGCGCCGATGTCGCGCAAGCTGACCCACTGCTTCGTCGGCCTCGGCCTGCCGCTGCTGCAAGGCTACGGCCTCACCGAAGCCGCGCCGATCGTCACGGCCAACCGGCTGGAGGACAACGTGCCCGACTCGGTCGGCCGTCCCATCCCGGGGGTGGAGGTGAGGCTGGGCGCGCATGACGAACTGCTGGTCCGCGGGCCCAACGTCATGCTCGGTTACTGGCACGAGCCGGCGCCGACGGCGGCGAGCGTCACAGCCGACGGCTGGCTGCACACGGGCGACATTGCGGCGTTCGACCCCGGCGGCCACGTCCACATCGTCGGCCGCATCAAGGAGATCCTGGTCACCTCCACGGGCGAGAAGGTGCCGCCGGCCGACCTGGAGATGGCCATCGCGGAGGACCCGCTGTTCGAGCAGGTGATGGTGCTGGGCGAGGGGCGCCCCTACCTGGCGGCGCTGGTGGTGCTGAATCGCGAGGGCTGGACCGCCCTCGCGGCCGGCCTGCGGCTCGATGCCGGGGCGCCGGACGTCCTGGGCCGGCCCGAGGTGCACAGCGCCGTGCTGCAGCGGGTGGAGGAGCGGGTGGCGAGCTTCCCGTCGTACGCACGGGTCCGGCAGGTATGGCTGACGCTGGAGCCGTGGAGCACCGACGAGGGCCTGATCACGCCGACGCTGAAGCTGCGCCGCAGGCAGTTGCAGGAGCGGTTCGCGGCGGCGATCGAGGGTTTGTACGAGGCCGGGCGGTAGGCTGGCCCGCCCTCAATGCAGATGCCGCGGCCGGCGCCCGCCGCCGTGGCCGGGGGCACCGCCGCTGCCGCGCGGCGGCTTGCCCAGCTCCAGCGAGCTCACCAGCGCGTCGAAGCGCTTCGAGAACAGCTTGTCGATCTCGCCGACCACGCCGTCGAGCTCGTTGGCCTCGAAGTGGCGCTCCATCAGGTTCACCACGTCCTGCACCAGCAGGTCGCGTTGCACCTGCATGATCGCAGCGGGCGTGGGGCCGACGAACAGCATCACGAAGTCGTCGCGCGACTCCTCCTCCGGGTCCGCCTCTTCCTCGTCGAACTCGGCGTCGTAGAAGGTGACCTCGATGGCCGCGCCCTCCTCCGCCAGGTCGTTGAGGCTCATGCACATCTCGTCGAGCTGCTGGCGGAAGTCCATGTCGCCCGCGACCGTCCAGCACATGGTGAGCAGGCGCTCCTGGGCGTCGAACTTGATGCCGGGCTCTTCCTCGTAGGCGCTCTCGGCGCCGTCGGCCAGCGACTTGGCGCCGGCATAGGTCCACAGGGGTTTCAGCGCCTCCTGCAGCTGGGCGTACGTCACGCCCGTGCGCAGCGGCACGTCGCCGTGCACGTGGATTTCGAAGGGGGCGTCGTAATGGGACATGGTGCTCTCTCCGGCCCTATTGTGGACCTTCCCGGCCGTGAGTTAGTTCTGCGGGTGCCTCAGGCGGGCAGACCCGGCGGGGATGACTGGTGCCTCGAGCCGGACTCGAACCGGCACGCCTTTTGAGGGGCCGCGGATTTTAAGTCCGCTGTGTCTACCGATTTCACCATCGAGGCCCAAGCAAAAAGGGAAGCCCTCCCGGGCTTCCCTTCGCGAATGGAGCGGGAGACGAGTCTCGAACTCGCGACCTCAACCTTGGCAAGGTTGCGCTCTACCAACTGAGCTACTCCCGCATCGACTTTCCTGGAGGCGCGTACCGGAGTCGAACCGATCTAAACGGATTTGCAATCCGCTGCATAACCGCTTTGCTAACGCGCCGACATCCAGATGAAAAGGGACGCTGCGTGCGTCCCTTGATCAGAACCTGGAGCGGGAAACGAGTCTCGAACTCGCGACCTCAACCTTGGCAAGGTTGCGCTCTACCAACTGAGCTATTCCCGCGTCGAAGCCGAAATTATAGCGGAGATTTCGAACCCCTCCGCCGCACCCCGGCCCGCGTCGAAGGACTGTCAGTGTTTGACAGCCACCGGCGTCGCGCTCTCCGCCACCGGCGCGGCGGCCTGCACTTCCTCCTCGGTCAGCGGCGTGGGCTGGCGCTCCAGCGCGATCTCCAGCACCTTGTCGATCCACTTCACCGGCACGATCTCGAGCCCGCTCTTCACGTTCTCGGGGATCTCCTGCAGGTCCTTCGTGTTCTCCTCCGGGATCAGCACCGTCTTGATGCCGCCGCGCAGGGCCGCGAGCAGCTTCTCCTTCAGGCCGCCGATCGCGGTGACCTCGCCGCGCAGCGTGATCTCGCCCGTCATCGCGACGTCGGCGCGCACCGGGATGCCCGTGAGGGCCGACACCAGCGCGGTGGTCATCGCGATGCCGGCGGACGGGCCGTCCTTCGGCGTGGCGCCATCGGGCACGTGGATGTGGACGTCCTTCTTCTCGAACACTTCGTCCTTGATGCCCAGCGCGCGCGAGCGGCTGCGCACCACGGTGCGCGCGGCTTCCACCGATTCCTTCATCACGTCGCCCAGCGAGCCGGTGCGCAGCACGTTGCCCTTGCCGGGCATCAGCGCCGCCTCGATCGTCAGCAGGTCGCCGCCGACCTCCGTCCACGCGAGGCCGACCACCTGGCCGACCTGGTTCTGCTGCTCCGCGCGCCCGTAGGAGAACTTGCGCACGCCGAGGAAGTCGTTGAGGTTGTCCGCCGTCACGACCACCTTGGGCGTCATCTTCTTCAGCTGCAGGCCCTTCACCACCTTGCGGCAGATCTTGGACAGCTCGCGTTCCAGCGAACGCACGCCCGCTTCACGGGTGTAGTAGCGCACGATGTCGCGCACGGCGTCCTCGCGGACCTCGAGCTCCTCTTCCTTCACGCCGTTGTTCTTCATCTGCTTGGGCAGCAGGTAGCGCATGGCGATGTTGGCCTTCTCGTCCTCGGTGTAGCCCGAGAGGCGGATCACCTCCATCCGGTCCAGCAGCGCCGGCGGGATGTTCATCGAGTTGGAGGTCGCCACGAACATCACGTCGCTCAGGTCGAAGTCGACCTCGACGTAGTGGTCGCTGAAGGTGTGGTTCTGCTCGGGATCCAGCACCTCCAGCAGCGCCGAAGCCGGATCGCCGCGGAAGTCCTGCCCCAGCTTGTCGATCTCGTCCAGCAGGAACAGCGGGTTGCGCGTGCCGACCTTCGACAGCGACTGCAGCACCTTGCCCGGCATGGCGCCGATGTAGGTGCGGCGGTGGCCGCGGATCTCCGCCTCGTCGCGCATGCCGCCCAGGGCCTGGCGCACGTACTTGCGGCCGGTCGCCTTGGCGATCGACTGCCCGAGCGACGTCTTGCCCACGCCGGGTGGGCCGACCAGGCACAGGATCGGCGCCTTGACCTTGTCGACGCGCTGCTGCACGGCGAGGTATTCGAGGATGCGGTCCTTGACCTTCTCGAGGCCCCAGTGGTCCTCGTTCAGCACGTCCTCGGCGAACTGCAGGTCGTGCTTGATCTTGGTGCGCTTGGCCCAGGGCAGCGCGGTGAGCACGTCGATGTAGTTGCGCACCACCGTCGCTTCGGCCGACATCGGCGACATCAGCTTGAGCTTCTTCAGTTCCCCGTCCGCCTTCTTCCTGGCGTCCTTGGGCATCTTGGCGGCCTTGATCTTCTTCTCGATCTCCTCGATGTCGGCGCCTTCCTCGCCTTCGCCGAGTTCCTTCTGGATCGCCTTGACCTGTTCGTTCAGGTAGAAGTCGCGCTGGTTCTTCTCCATCTGCCGCTTCACGCGGCCGCGGATGCGCTTGTCGACGTTGAGGATCTCGACCTCGCGTTCGATCTGCTCGAACAGGTTCTCGAGCCGTTCCTTCACCTCGGCGAGGTCCAGCACGACCTGCTTGTTATCGAGTTTCAGCGGCAGGTGGGCCGCGATGGTGTCGGCGAGCCGGCCCGGATCGTCGATGGAGGCGATCGAGGTCAGGATCTCGGGCGGGATCTTCTTGTTCAGCTTGACGTACTGGTCGAACTGCTGCAGCACCGCGCGGCGCAGCGCCTCGATCTCGGCCGACTTGGCGTCCGTATCGGCGGACTCCACCGGGATCACGGTGGCCGTGAAGTGGTTGTTGCCGTCGACGATCTTGGCGACGCGGGCGCGCTGCTGGCCTTCCACCAGCACCTTCACGGTGCCGTCCGGCAGCTTCAGCATCTGCAGGATGGTGGAGATGCAGCCGACCTCGAACATGTCGGAGACCGAGGGCTCGTCCTTGGCGGCGGCCTTCTGGGCCACCAGCATGATGCGGCGCTCGGCTTCCATCGCGGCTTCCAGCGCCTTGATGCTCTTGGGACGGCCGACGAACAGCGGGATGACCATGTGGGGGAACACCACCACGTCCCGCAGGGGCAGGAGCGGCAGGTCCATCGGGTCAGAAGGCAGAGGGGTATGTCCGGACATGGTGATCCTCGTGGTAACCAGCCATAGATGGCAGGTGTGGGGACATTTTCAACCCGGCAGCGCCGCCATGGGGGCCGCAGGGTCGGATGGTAGGGAAAAAGCGGTCGGGGCGGGCGCGCAATCGTTGCGAATCGGCCCCTCCCCGCATCAGGCCTTCTTGGCCGCTTCGCGGTAGACCAGCAGCGGCGGCTTGTTTTCCTCGATGGTGTTCTCGTCGACCACCACCTTCTCGACGTTGCTGATGTTCGGCAGCTCGAACATCGTGTCGATCAGCGACTGCTCCAGGATGGAGCGCAGGCCGCGCGCGCCCGTCTTGCGGGCCAGCGCCTTGCGGGCGATCGCCTTCAGCGCGCTCGGGCGCACCTCCAGCTCGACGCCCTCCATGGACAGCAGCTTCGCATACTGCTTGACCATCGCGTTCTTGGGCTCGGTGAGGATCTGCACCAGCGCGTCCTCGGACAGCTCGGACAGCGTGGCGACCACCGGCAGGCGGCCCACCAGCTCCGGGATCAGGCCGAACTTGATCAGGTCTTCCGGCTCCACCTCGCGGAACATGTCGGAGAGGCTGCGCTCCTTCTTGCTCTTGACCGTGGCGCTGAAGCCCATGCCGGAGGACTCCGTGCGCTGCTCGATCACCTTCTCGAGGCCGGCGAACGCGCCGCCGCAGATGAACAGGATGTTGGTCGTGTCGATCTGCAGGAAATCCTGGTTGGGGTGCTTGCGCCCGCCCTGCGGCGGCACGCTGGCCATCGTGCCTTCGATCAGCTTCAGCAGCGCCTGCTGAACGCCCTCGCCCGAGACGTCGCGGGTGATCGAGGGGTTGTCGCTCTTGCGCGAGATCTTGTCGATCTCGTCGATGTACACGATGCCGCGCTGCGCCCGCTCCACCTCGTAGTTGCAGTTCTGCAGCAGCTTCTGGATGATG